>NZ_JADQAL010000031.1:0-35511 GCF_022129275.1 Psychrobacter sp. Ps3 | reverse complement strand
GCCTAAAAAATAGTCTCTGTCAGTGCCATGGTCGAATGTTCAACACGCCCTAATTTGCGAATATTCAAAACCGCTTATCACCACCCAATAATCACATAATCGACCGGATATGTACTATGAAAGACGCTTCACACCACATCTTAGGGAATATAGAAAAAGAGCCTATAGCGAATGACTCGCTAGCCTCAGCGGAGCTAAAAAGTGAGATGATTGAGCTACAGATGAGTATGGCGCATCTTGAGCTGACCGTAGAGCGCCTAGATCAAGTGATTGCTCGTCAAGATAAAGATATTCAAACGCTACAGCGACAGTTGCAGCTGATCTATAACCAAATGCAGAGTCAAAACCAAGGTGACGGCATCGCTCCTTTTGATGTCCTAGCAGATAGACCTCCGCATTATTGAGACAAATGTTATTTTCATCATTGCAATATTTAAGTATCAGCCTGCTTAGATAGCCGCTTGTATGGTTTAAATCAAAACGCAGACTGGTTTATATAAGCTTTTCTAAATGTAAAGTTGTGACTATATTGTGACGGCATAGTAATTAAATAATTATTTTTTATGGTTGTCATCAACTTCAAAAGCTATTAGTATCTTGTCCTTCAATCCCCCTTGTTTAGCGAAGTTTGGTTGAGTTAACTGTTCTTAGCTAGGTTAAACAAGGAAATAAAACAGTTAGGATGTTTGGAGAGAACCAATGCGTAGCACTTTTTGTTTAAAGGCTCTTAGCGTAGCGATTGCTACTTTTTCAGTGGCAAGCGCGGCTAGCGCTGCAGGCCTTGATCGTTCCGGTCAAGACATTACCGCATTTTTGCAAGATGGCACTTATGCAGAGACCGTCTATACTTATATCGACGCTGATGTAACGGGTGAAGACAAGACAGATGAAAGAAATAAGATTGATGACATTGCAGAGTCTTATGACTTTTTCCGTTATGGTGTAAAGACTGACATCAACGAAACCTTTAGCATTGGTGTTTTATATGACGAGCCCTTCGGTGCTGCGGCTGACTATGTAGGCGATAGCAACTTTGTAGATGCAACAGGCGAAGGTACCAATGTTGAAGTTCGTACTGAAAGCTTAACCGGTATCCTTGGTGCAAAGTTTGGTGAAAACAAAGAGTTCCAAGTGTATGGTGGTCCTGTCGCGCAGCGTGTTAAAGCTGACGTAAAGCTACGTGGTGAGGCTTATAGCGTTGCTAATGGTTATACTTTAAATGTTAATGCGGATCAAGACTATGGTTGGTTAGCAGGTGTGTCGTATAGTAAACCTGAGATTGCTTTAAAAGCAGCATTGACTTACCGCTCGGAAATTGAGCATACTGCTAATTCTGCTGAGCTATATCCTTTTGTCGATAGTCTACCTATCCCAGGCCTTTCAGCAAATCGAAGTGGCGATATTGAAATTACCACACCTGAGTCAGTAAACTTTGATTTCCAGACGGGTATCAACCCGACGACATTAGCGACTGCAAAAGTACGCTGGGTACCATGGAGTGATTTCGCGATTACACCAGGATTATATAATGGTTTTAGTCAAGTATTAGCAACTCTGCCTCAAGGTACTGGTATACCTCCTGAAGGTTTAGATTTAGTCAGCTATGATAAAGATCAATGGCAAGTAGAGCTTGGTCTGGCCAAACGTCTAACTCCTGCATTAGCAGTTTCAGGCAATATTGGTTGGGATAGCGGTGCAGGTGACCCAGTGACGTCACTAGGTCCTATCGAGGGCTACTATAGTGCTGGCCTTGGCGCAAAATATAATATTACCGAGAACTGGGCCGTATCTGCTGGTGGTAAATATTTATGGTTCGGTGATGCTGAAGGTCAAATTCCAAGTAAAACGGTTGTTAGTAACTTCGAAGACAATGACGGTTATGTACTTGGGGCAAAGATTTCTTATCAGTCTAAGTAATAAGCCTGATTTAAGCTCAATAAAAAAGCGATCCTTAGGGGTCGCTTTTTTATTGGTTAATGTAAACTGCTGATAATTAAGTTGACATTAGTACGGAAAAAACTGCACATATAAAGGGAGATAAATAAAGTATTTAATTGTTGTTTTATAGTGAAAAAGCCATTACTATTTAATTAGGACATCGTTGACATATTTGGTAACAACTTGATTATGCTAACGGTTTAATAACATGGATGTTTGGAGATACAAAATGCGCCCTACCTTTCACTTAAAAACCCTTGCGGTAGCTATCGCTGCTTTCTCTGCAGCTAGTATAGCTAGCGCGGCTGGTCTTGATCGTTCCGGTCAAGATGTTACCGCTTTTTTTCAAGACGGTACTTACGCCGAAGCCGTATATACTTATATCGACGCTGATGTTAGCGGTTATGACAGTTCAAACAACAACCCTTTTGACAACGATTACGTACGTGGAAACAAAACTGGAGATATTGCTGAAGACTACGATTTTTTCCGCTATGGAGTGAAAACTGATGTTAATGATACGTTTAGTGTAGGTCTGCTTTACGATGAGCCATTTGGCGCGTCAGCTGAGTATACTGGCGATAATAACTTTGTTGCAAATACTAATCCAGCTGACTCATTAGGAGAGTTTGCTAACGATCCAGCGCCTAGTGGCCCGTTGGGTAATGCAATAGTTGGAGCTGAAGCTGGAAACGCAGGTGAAAACACTAAAGTCGAAGTTCGTAGCCAAAGTTTGACAGGCTTATTAGGGATGAAACTGGGTGCTAACAAAAACTTCCAAGTCTACGGCGGTCCAGTGGCTCAGCGTATCGAGTCAAATACTAAGTTACGTGGTTTAGCGTATGGCCCTGCTACTGGTTATACCTCAAACAGTAATCCTGATATGGACTATGGCTATATCGCTGGTATTTCTTTTAGTAAGCCTGAGATCGCATTAAAAGCAGCACTAACTTATCGTTCTGAAATTGATCATGATATTGATATCAATGAAACATATCCTTTAGCGCCGACCATCGGTGCAATAGGTACTCCTCCACGTGTTCTTTTAGCCAATCAAACCAGTCGATACGAGATTACGACTCCTAAGTCAGTGAACTTCGACTTCCAAACCGGTGTCAACCCAACTACATTGGCCACAGCAAAGGTACGTTGGGTACCTTGGAGCGACTTTGTCATTACGCCGCCATTATATAACGAAGTTAGTAAAAATGCTGCCCGTCCTGATGGTCTTAACTTAGTCGACTATGATGATGATCAGTGGCAAGTAGAGCTTGGTCTAGCTAAACGCCTTGCACAGGCTCTAGCGGTCAGTGGCACAGTAGGTTGGGATAGTGGTGCAGGTGACCCAACCACCTCCTTAGGTCCTATCGAAGGGTATTACAGCGTAGGCTTGGGTGCCAAGTACAATGTAACGCCTGAATGGGCCGTTTCAGCTGGCGGTAAATACCTATGGTTTGGTGATGCTCAAGGTAGACTGCCTACTGGCAAAATCGTTGCTGATTTTGAGGATAACGATGGCTTTATTGCCGGTGTAAAACTCTCTTATCAAGGGAAGTAATGAGTACGAGACAATCGATATAATAGTGTAATTGCAAAAAGCGGCTTCAGAAAGCCGCTTTTTTTTGGTTTACAACGGCTAAAATAATTGTGAACCTATTAGTCATATATAACGCTAGTTAATTAAAAATTTTATCTAGAACAAAATGCATGAAATTATCTGTCGGCTATTGTTAGCTCGCTAAGCCTTGATTTAGTTAGCTGTCATTATATCTATAAAGCCAGATATTTTGTCTAGAAGCAGAAAATTCGAACTTAGTAAGGGCTAATAAAGAAAGTTTGCTATAACTTTGAAAATTCACTATGATATCAAAATCAGTTACCTTGACTTACACTACTGTGATGTGCAAAAAATCTGATAACATAGTAAAACCAAATCTTGCGAGCGATGGTTTTCATCGTTTGGCAAAGGATTGCAAGTAGAGGTCAGGTGGATAACACTACCGATCTAAAAATTATTCATGGAGGATGTCACGTGTTGCAAAAATTCCCTATCTCTAAGCTCACTTTAGCGCTTATCACTTTATCTGCTGCCTCACTTACACAAGCAGCTGGCCTTGATCGCTCTGGTCAAGATATCACTGCATTCTTGCAAGATGGTACTTATGCAGAGACTGTCTATACCTATATCGATGCTGATGTTACTGGGGTTGATAATGATGGCAACAAAAGTGGTGATATTGCTGAATCCTATGACTTCTTTCGCTATAGTGTTAAAACAGATATAGGCGATAGGTTCAGTGTGGGTGTCTTGTACGACGAGCCTTTTGGTGCAGCCGCAAAATATGAAGGCGATAATAATTTCACTGGGGTAGCAGATGTAACTGGTGCTGGAGCTATTCAAACAGTTGCACAAACTGCTGTTGGAAGAACTCAAGAAAAGATTGGTCAAATTAATACACAAATAGCTGGTATTGATGCAGCCTTAGCAGATCCAAGCTTGCCACCAGAGCAACAGCAAGTATTAGGTCAAAACAAAGCAGTTTTAGAACTGGCAAATGGCGCTCTAGCTAATGCAGTTACAGGCTTTGAGTCATTAAATGATGCGCCAACCCTTGAAAATTATAATAATTTAATTGAGGGTACTCGAGATAATATTGCTCAAACTGAAGGAATTCTTAACCAAATAGCACCAGGCTTGTCGGATGAGACAAATCAACTTGCTCAAAATTTGCTAGCTGGTAATAAACAAGATTTAGCACAAAGTGAAGCTGCACGTGATGCCGTAGCCAATTTATTGAGTATTGATGAAGCGACCAATGTAGAAGTACGTTCTCATACGCTATCACTTATCGGTGGCATGAAATTTGGGAATCAGAATCAGTTTCAAGTATATGGCGGACCTGTTGCTCAACGTTTAGAAGCAGATGTTAAGTTAAGAGGTAACGCTTATAAAGGCGCCACTGGATATACTTCACACATTAGCCCTGACCAAGATTATGGTTGGCTAGCAGGTATTTCTTATAGTAAGCCTGAAATTGCTTTGAAAGCGGCTTTGACTTATCGCTCTGAGATAGATCATACATTAACTGCTGCCGAATACTTTCCGGCGCTCGCAATACAAGGGCAAAACCCTAATAGTACAAATGATTTTGAGGTAACTACTCCTAAATCTGTCAACTTAGATTTTCAAACAGGCGTGAATCCAACAACTTTAGCTACTGCCAAAGTGCGCTGGGTACCATGGAGTGACTTCTCAATTAGACCTCCCGTCTATACGCAAGCGTCAAACCTACCATTAGTTGATTATAGTGACGATCAATGGCAAGTGGAGCTAGGTCTAGGTAAGCGTCTTGCTCCAGCTTTAGCAGTTAGTGGTAGTATAGGTTGGGATAGTGGAGCAGGTGATCCAACGACATCTTTAGGTCCTATTGATGGTTACTATAGTGTCGGTCTAGGTGCTAAGTATAATGTCACGGAGAACTGGGCTGTATCAGCAGGCGGTAAATATCTATGGTTTGGTGACGCTGAAGGTTCATTACCAGATGGTACTATCGTCTCTAATTTTGAAGATAATGATGGGTATGTGGCTGGTGTGAAGATTTCTTATCAAGCTAAATAAGGTTTCTAGTCTAGATTTTAAATAACAAAGGTTGAAAAAAAAACGACTCTTTATGGGTCGTTTTTTTATGGGTCTTTATATTCTAAGTAAAATGTTTGAAAGTTATTTAAAACCATGATTGCTGTTGAATGCACTTTTAGCTTGCCTCGAAGCGAGTCAGTAGTTTATACAAAGTTATAGACCTAGTAGGGGACAAATAGGGCTTATAACATAATAAGCTTTTCTCAAAAGCTCAATTATAGGTAGTTCTTGATAAGGAGTGTTGACGAAGTTTGTGCTGTCAGCAAACTATATTATGCATTGTAAGTAACTTTGGTTATTATGATGATCGTGATGAAAAATCAGCGACGGTATTATTAACCAAGACTTTCTAAGTATCTTACCAGTTTTGTATTAGCCAAATAAAACCCTCGCTATCTCGGATAGCGAGGTTTTTTTAATGTTCAATAGTCTATGAATTTATTTGTTTAAATTCAGCTCCATTTCTTTATATTTAGCAGATACCGTAGGTCTTGGACCACCAGTCATGATACTCACTGCAAAGATCGCAATGGTGCTTAAGATAAAGCCTGGAACGATAGCATATAACCAGCTATTTAAGGCAACTCCATTCATCTCGAATGGACCATAGACCCACAAGATGACCGTCAATGCACCGACAACCATACCCGCGACAGCGCCGTTACGGTTCATACCGCGCCATGTCAGACTAAAGATAACGAGCGGGCCAAATGCCGCGCCAAATCCTGCCCAAGCGTTAGAAACGAGGTTCAGTACTGAGCTGTCTGGGTTTGATGCCAGCAAAATAGCGACAACAGCAACGACAATCACAGAAATACGGCCGACCAGTACTTGACGCGCCTCTGGGGCTTCTTTATCAAAGAACAGCTTATAGACGTCCTTAGTCAATGAGCTTGATACCACCAATAGCTGAGAGGAGATGGTACTCATGATCGCTGCCAAGATAGCCGCTAATAAGAAGCCTGAAACCAATGGATGGAATAAGAACTGCGTGAATACCAAAAAGATAGTCTCAGGATCATCTAGTGTCATGGCAGTCTTTTGCACGTAAGCACGACCAGCAAAACCAGTCATCAAGGCACCGATAAGGCTGATAATCATCCAGCTCATACCAATATTACGGGCGGTCGGAACGTCTCTAACTGAGCGAATCGCCATAAAACGTACGATAATATGCGGCTGACCAAAATAACCCAAGCCCCAGGCCATCAGTGAGATGATACCAAGTGCTGTCATACCACTGGTGATATCGAGCAAGCTTGGATCGATATTTTGGACTGCGGTTGTCGTAGCTGAAATGCCGCCAAGATCAGTAAAGGCAACGATAGGGACGATCACCATAGCAAATAACATGATGACCCCTTGTACGAAGTCAGTCATGGATACAGCGAGAAAACCACCGAATAGTGTATAAGCAACTACCACACCAGCAGTAACCCATAGGCCTGTGCTATAAGATAGGTTTAATGAGCTTTCGAAAAGTTTACCACCCCCTACAAGACTTGCAGCGGTATAGACGGTAAAGAATAGAATGATGACAACGGCTGAGATGACACGTAGCATGTGTGACTTGTCTTCAAAGCGGTTGGCGAAGTAATCGGGTAGGGTAATAGCGTTGTCAGCTACTTCGGTATACACACGAAGGCGAGGTGCTACGATCAGATAGTTTAATAATGCCCCTAATGTCAAACCAAGTGCGATCCAAATACTAACCACACCATCGGCAAACATATAACCAGGTAAGCCAAGTAGTAACCAACCTGACATGTCTGAAGCACCTGCGGATAATGCAGTAACTGCTGGACCGAGATTACGGCCCCCAAGCATGTAACCTTCAGTATCATTGGCCTGCTTAAAGTAAGCATAAATACCAATCCCAATCATCACTAAGAAATAGGCGGCAAGCGATATCAGCACGCCACTAGAAACTCCGTTCATATAAATTGTCCTTAACCAACGCTGTTGGCTGTTATTATATTTCGCTATCGAGATAAAAATAGAAACTCAGCACAAAAGGTGATATCTAAAAACAATAAAAGCCATTAGATATCTCGTAATGGCTTTGCACTTATTAACTTTGCACTTATCAATAAGTGATTACTTTTGACTTTACAGGATTGATATAATCACAGTCAGCTTTAGACTTACACCGATAAATAAAAGTAAGTCACTCTTTATTCATCGCAGTTTATTCATCGCAGTGAAGGATATCAATCGTTTAAAATCGTCAGTTTTACCATACGTTTATCGATATGACTCTAAAAGCAGATAATAAGCTCTTTTTGAAAATGAGCTGTCATTTATGATTGTATAAGTCATCTTACTCACAAACATAAATGAAACTGGCTGCTAATTTAATTATACTGTCTTTAGTTATGACCTTTAATACTTAAGCAGATCTTAAATCAATAGCATTGCAAATCAGTGATACTGTCAGCTACTTTTAACACTAGATTCATCATTAAATTAAGTAGCATCAGTTATCAAGTAGATCAGTCAGTAACCTTACTTCAATAATGCTAAAGCATTAATTAAAATGACATAGTTATCACTGAAGTAACTGAATGTTAAAATTCATACTTAAGAATTATAACGCATCACAATATCAATTACTAATCGTAGATTAGATGCGACTAGCGTTACATAAGCTCCTCAATACTTTTGAGCTATAGAATAACTATAAAAAAAACGTGACCTTGTGGATCACGTTTATCATATTTGTTACGTTTATATTACTAACGGTATCATGAATTAATCAATAGGTGCAAGTAGCTCTAATAGCGCCTCGACACTGCTAGAGCGCGTCAATTTTGGGTTGATAACCACGCCTAAGTAGCGTTGCAGCTCGATATTATCCGCCATATTGATACGCTCTAAGTCTTGGCTTATCAGGGTTTGCGGCAGTACCGACCAGCCCAGTCCTACGGAGACGAGCATACGAATCGACTCAAGTGGATTGGTACTCATTGTGGCATAAGGCTTTAAGTTATGTTTGGCAAATTCAGCCAAGGTGATCTGACTCGTAAAGGTATTGGCAGAAGGTAGAATAGCTGGATAGTGTGCTAGCTGCTCTAAAGTCACATTGGTTTTTTGCGCTAAGGGCGATAACGTGCCGGTCATGAAATATAGGGGATCGGACCATAGCGTATGATAAGTCAAGCGCTTGTCATAGACGGGCGGTAAGGTTAAGAAAGCCAGAGATAAGTTACCATCAAGAACGGATTTGTGTGCCTCTTCTGAATCGACAAAATGCACTTCTAACTGCACAGCAGGATAAGTTTGAATAAAATGCTTGAGCACTGGCGCTAAGTGATGTAGACCAATGTGATGACTCGTACCAATGACTAGCTTGCCTGAGACCACTTGTTCTGAGTGCTGAAGATTAATCCTAAAATTATCATAATCATCGAGCCAACGCCGGGCGTGCGGCAGCATCTCGTTAGCGGCTTGGGTAGGCACGATACCGCGGCCTACGGTGTCAAATAGCGTAATATTGAATTCGTCTTCTAAGTTTTTGATACGTTTGCTGACGGCAGGCTGAGTGATAAACAGCTTTTCTGCTGCTCCTGAGATACTGCCTGTTTGCATAACGGTGACAAACGTTGTCAAATTGGTGGTATTCAAACCGGTATCCTTAGCTATATGTAGAGCTATAATTAAAAGTTGGCTAATCCAATCACAATTTATTAGAAATATAAGTTTGGGAATGGATAAAAATCATCAATTATTATTATAGGATTAGGCTGCTATAATCACAAGAGATGAACCCACTTTTTAACACTTTTACTTTGTTATTTTTGTTAATTGTTAAGTTTAGCAAATAAATAGTTATTAATTAAATAGACTACAGCGTTATCGATTTAGCTTATAAGGTATAATTAGGATATTAGCGTTCAGTATAGACGCATACTAATTGAAGCTCAGTTCAAAGATCAGTAACCGGAAAAGGATAGCTACATGGCCGCTCAAACATTATACGACAAACTTTGGAATGCTCACGAAGTCAGCAAGCGTGATGATGGTTCTAGCCTTATTTATATTGACCGTCATCTACTGCATGAGGTGACGAGTCCGCAAGCTTTTGAAGGCTTAGAGCTGGCCAATAGAACGCCGTGGCGTCTGTCGGCCAATATCGCAAGTCCAGATCATAATGTACCAACGGTGACCAAAGAGCGTCTAGAAGGCGTTGAAGGTATAAAAGATAAAGTATCGCGTCTGCAAGTGGTCACGCTCGATGACAACTGCGCCAAATTCAATATTGCTGAATTTACGATCAATGATGCGCGTCAAGGTATCTTGCACGTGGTAGGACCTGAGCAAGGTTTAGTGTTACCGGGTATGACGGTTGTCTGCGGAGACTCACATACCGCTACTCATGGTGCGCTTGGCTGCTTAGCGCATGGTATCGGGACCTCTGAGGTTGAGCATGTCTTAGCGACGCAGTGCCTGATCACCAAAAAAATGAAAAATATGCAGATCCGTGTCACCGGTGAGCTTGGTGCTGGGGTGACGCCAAAGGATGTGGTGCTCGCGATTATCGCGAAGATCGGTACCGCCGGCGGCAACGGTCACGCTATCGAGTTTGCCGGTCAGGTCTTTGAAGAGATGAGCATGGAGGGCCGGATGACGGTCTGTAACATGGCGATTGAAGCAGGTGCGCGCGTTGGCATGGTGGCAGTTGATGATACTACCATCGATTATGTCAAAGGTCGTCCTTACGCACCCACTGGTGAGCAGTGGCAGCAAGCAGAGCGCTACTGGCGTACTTTGTATTCAGATGCTGATGCGGTGTTCGATACTGTCGTTGAGATTGATGGTAGCCAGATTGCCCCGCAAGTCTCTTGGGGCACCTCTCCTGAGATGGTCGTTGATGTCACGGGGTCCGTTCCGACGCCAGAGCAAGCGGCAGATGCCACTCAAGAAGAGGGCTGGATGCGCGCATACCGTTATATGGGACTTAAGGCAGGTCAGCCGATCACAGATATTCATCTTGATCGTATTTTTATCGGCTCTTGTACCAACTCGCGTATTGAAGATTTGCGTGATGCGGCAGCAGTAATTAAAGGGCGCACGGTCGCTGATAGCGTCAAAGAAGCGATCGTCGTTGCTGGCTCCGGACAAGTCAAACTGCAGGCAGAAGCTGAGGGCTTAGATACGCTATTTACTGATGCAGGGTTTGAGTGGCGCGAGCCTGGTTGCTCAATGTGTTTGGCGATGAATGCCGATAAGCTTGAGCCCGGTGAGCACTGCGCGTCGACCTCTAACCGTAACTTTGAGGGCCGTCAAGGCAATGGCGGGCGCACGCATTTAGTGAGTCCAGCGATGGCGACAGCGGCCGCATTGGCGGGTCACTTTGTCGATGTGCGTACTTTTTAGAAGAGGATAATCGATTACTCTTCTAACATTCGATAGTTATTTATAGGAAACACTATGCAAGCTTATAATATTCAAACGGGCATTGTATGCCCTTTAGACCGCTCAAACGTTGATACCGATCAGATTATCCCTAAGCAGTTTTTAAAATCTATTAAGCGCACCGGTTTTGGCGTCAATTTATTTGACGATTGGCGCTATTTGGACGAAGGGTTTCCGGGGCAAGATAATAGTAAACGCCCGATCAACCCTGATTTTGTCTTAAATCAGCCCCGCTATCAAGGCGCAACGATTTTGCTTGCGCGTAAAAACTTTGGTTGTGGCTCTAGTCGCGAGCATGCGCCATGGGCCCTCTCAGAATACGGCTTTCGTACGGTGATTGCGCCAAGCTTTGCCGATATCTTTTATAATAACTGCTTTAAGAACGGAATGCTGCCCATTATTTTAGATGAAGCTATTGTCGATACGCTTATGCAAGCCACGCAAGCGAATGAGGGCTATGAGCTGACCGCTGATCTAGAGCGCCAAGTGGTTATCACCCCGACAGGAGAAGAGTATGCGTTTGAGGTCGATGAGTTTCGCAAGCATTGTCTGTTAAATGGTCTAGATGATATCGGTCTAACCTTGCAACAAAGCGATGCTATCAAAGACTATGAGCATAAAATGATGCAAAAGACGCCTTGGATATTTAATCAAGTGCATGCTTAACCGAAATTTCTAGGCGATGCTCTATCGGCAGTAGCGTCTTATGAGTATTTAACACTCTTAAGGCTATTTACTTATTTATACCAGCGTTAATAATAGTTATACAGTGAGCAATACTGTGTTGAGTTATGGCGGCAAGATAGCTATTATAAAAGCAACTTTATCATTTAAAAAAAGTAGCCGTCATTATGAAAAAAACACGTTTTGCCGCTTATGTTGGTGCCACTTTTGCTATGAGTGCACTGTTATCAAGTTGTCAGCTTTTTACAGGCTATCATCAGATAGAAGCTGCTGATAGTGCTGACAATTGGTCTGGCAAGATTTACCCGGTGGCAGGCGAGACTAATATCGCTTGTGTAGGTACTTATCACTGTGAGATTACTCGCATCGATCAAACGCCGACTATTGCAGCAGAGACGCATCAGCCTGTTGACCGTAACATTGTAATAGTAGAACCTGAAAAAGATAAGGTGCCACTAGTCGATACTAAAGCTGTTAAGCTGGTGCCGTTATCGGCCTCTGGCATCTCCGGTTTGACTAATTATTACGCCCGAGTAAAACCTATCAAGCGCGAAGTACAAGTGAACTTCTATCCTGAAAATAACTTAGAATACGTCGAGCGTTTCACGGTTATTCACGAGTTCGTTGCGGGTACTTATCAGCTGCGCGCTTATAAAGTTCAATCTCAACAAAAAGACAGTAGCTTATTAACGAGTGCATCGCCGAACCCTCTATGCATAGAGCTTATTCAAGATGGCACTATTGAGCGTCGTTTTTGTAAGCAAGTTGATACTGAGCGTCAAGGCGAGTTTGTAGAAACTGGCGTGTTTGATGATACGGTGACCAGTTAAATCCTTTTATAACGTTTTATCGCAATTATTAAAACCTCCGATTCCCACAAATAACTAAGTTTTGACAAGCTCTAGTTTTATTACAATATTCAAAGACAAGGAAAAGTATGGCGACTATATTGACACTAGCAGGCGATGGCATCGGTCCTGAGATTATGACTCAAGCTATCGATGTCCTAAAAGCGGCCAATGATAAATTCGATTTGGGCTTTACTCTGGAGTCGGGGCTTCTTGGCGGTGCGGCGATTGATGCGACTGGTGAGCCGTTGCCCGAGGAGACTTTAAGGCAGGCTCGTGCAGCCGACGCTGTACTGTTAGGCGCAGTTGGTGGCCCTAAGTGGGATAACATTGAGCGCAGTAAACGTCCTGAACGTGGTTTGCTCAAGATTCGCAGTGAGCTTGGTCTGTTTGCTAATTTGCGTGTCGCCAAACTATATCCGCAGCTAGCGAATGCTTCGAGTATCAAAGCCGATATCATCTCAGGGCTTGACTTATTAATCGTCCGTGAGCTGACGGGTGGTATCTACTTTGGTGAACCGCGCGGCATCCGTACTTTAGACAACGGCGAGCAGCAGGGCTATAACACTATGGTATATAGCACCAGCGAGATTGAGCGTATCGGCAAAGTCGCGTTTAAGATGGCGCAGACTCGCGCCCAATCCAGCGGCAAGCCGGCTAAGATTTGTTCAGTTGATAAAGCCAACGTGTTAGAGGTGACTGAGCTGTGGAAGCAGACGATGATTAAGATGCAAGAAGCGGATTATAGCGATGTTGAGTTGTCGCACATGTACGCTGACAACGCTTGTATGCAGCTCATAAAGGATCCCAAACAGTTCGATGTCATGGTCACCGGCAACATGTTCGGCGATATTTTATCGGATGAAGCGGCTATGCTCACAGGCTCTATTGGGATGCTGCCATCAGCGAGCCTCGATGAGGACGGTAAAGGTATGTATGAGCCTTGTCATGGCTCGGCTCCTGATATCGCTGGACAAGATAAAGCCAATCCCTTAGCGACGATTCTATCGGTAGCTATGATGCTACGTTATACTTTTAAGCAAGAGACCGCTGCACAAGCGATAGAGCAAGCGGTCAGCGATGTGTTGGATGATGGTCTACGTACGGTTGATATCTTGGATAACAGCGAAAGTGGCCTGACGCAAGTGGGCTGTCGTCAGATGGGCGAGGCGGTATTGGCCAAACTGCTATAACTGTTTTTAAGTGCTAGTCCATATTTATGGATTTTTACCTCTCATTTAACCTATAAATCGTTTGCCGATTTATAGGTTTTTTTTGTCCAAAAGAGCTTATTAATATATTTACTAAGTAAGCAGTTTTTTACGTAGATTTTACATAGTTGTTATATTTACATAGATACTATATGAGTAGACCGCTATTAACATAATGGGCTTATATGCTAACAGGGCGCTATGGCATTATTATTGAAGTATTTATATTAGTAAATACTTTCACAATAATAAAAAGTTACTATAAGACTATATTGAATATTAGAGGAAACTATGTCTCAATTAACCAAAATTACCAGTGCCATGCTAGTGAGCAGTCTATCTACTGTGCTACTAATGAGTCCAGCGCTAGCGGCAACTAACAGCGATGTTAGCCCCGTTACTAATGGCGTCAGTCAAAAGATAAATAGCGATAAAGCAGCAAGTAAGGCGACAGCTGAGTCTCTTAACGAGCTACTACCAACCATTGAGTATACGACAGAGGGACTATCAAAATCTGCAAAAAAAATAAACCGTGTTAATTGGAAAGAGGGGGAGAAGATAGATCGTGAAGTTGGCACTCGCTTGCAAGCGCTATTAAATTGGCACCATAGCGGCGTCGGCTCAGTGGATGGGTACTGGGGCAAAAACACTCGTAAAGCGATGCAAGCGTTTCAAAAGGCTAATGGTTTGAGCGTCACTGACGAATTAAATACCGAAACTTGGGATGCACTGACAGCGAGTGAGGCATTAACCCGTCAACCTGTACTAGTGCGCTATAAATTAACCCCTAATGATGTCAATATCAAAACGACCACGATTCCAGCTGGCGCAGAAGCCAAGTCTAATCTCGAGGGCATGTATTATGAATCCGTGCTTGAGGCATTAGCTGAGAAGTTTCATATGAGTGACAGCTACCTGAAGTCTCTAAATCCGAAGGCTAGCTTTAATGCTGGCGAGACCATCACCGTCTATAATCCGGGCAATCCTAATACAACGCCGGTCAGCCGTGTGGTCGCGGATAAAACTACTGAAACTCTCTATGCCTATGATGACCAAGGCAATCTTGTGGCTAGCTATCCCACGACAGTCGGCAGCACTGCTACGCCTTCACCAACGGGTACGCATGAAGTAAAAGTGAAAGTCAATGGCCCCAACTATACTTATACTGGCGATAACGGAGAGAAGTTTATTATTCCGCCAGGTCCTAATAACCCAGTAGGCAAGGTTTGGATTGGCTTGTCAAAGCCGTCTTATGGCATTCATGGTTCGCCAGATCCTGATCGCATTAGTCGCCAAGCCTCAGCAGGCTGCGTGCGTTTGACCAACTGGGACGCGTTATCTTTGTTAGGAGTTATCGACGATGACGCTACAGTAGAGTTTAAGTGATTTTATGACAAGTCAGATTGATTGAATCCTTAAGCTAGAATATTAGGCAAAAAAATACCGCTAGTACAATTATTAGCGGTATTTTTTTTTGCCTGACAAGAGATGCTAAGCGTGCTTAATTCTCTAGACTAGATTAAAACTTAGAGGCCATACGAAGTAAGCAGTTTAGTTCTTACCACGATAAGTAATACGACCTTTGGACAAGTCATAAGGCGTCATCTCGACTTTGACTTTATCACCAGTCAAAATACGGATGTAATGCTTACGCATTTTGCCAGAGATATGGGCAATGATTTCGTGTCCGTTTTCTAAACGAACCTTAAACAGAGTGTTTGGCAAGGTATCGATGACTTCGCCTTCAAACTCGATAATATCGTCTTTTTTAGCCATAATTTATATCAATCAATGAAAAATAAGCCAATATTATACGTAAGTTTAGCGATTAAAGCAATATGGCAACGGGTTTTTGCTTGACAGCGTTTAGCGGTTATGTATGTCAAATTATAATTGAGCTTGAATATCTAAAAAATTAATCTGGCAGATTGAGCCAAATTGGAGTCAGTGGCTCTTTTGGGAGCAGCGACTCGTACTCTTCGGGGTAATACGCTTTTATAAAATAAAGTCCATCACCAGCAGCGGTCGGCGGGGCAATCGTACGATCTTTTTGCGCTAAAATAGCTAAGAGGTCGTCCGGCTGCAGCTCGTGACGGCCGATAGCGTACAGCGTACCCATTAAGTTACGTACCATATGATGCAAAAAGCCATCGGCTTGAATATCAAATACAATAAAGGCGCCATGAGCAAAGAGCTTGGCATGACTGATGGTACGCACCGGCTGATTGGACTGGCAAGCTGCGGCGCGAAAACTTGTAAAATCATGCGTTCCTACTATGTCTGCAGCAGCCTTTTGCATTGCGGCTAGATCAAGTGGCTGATGAATGTGAGTCACTTGGTGGTTTAAGATAGCCGGGCGCGTGTCTTGATTGAGCGTAACATAGCGATAACGCCGAGCGATGGCCTTAAAGCGCGCATGAAAATCGCTTGGCATCGGCTGAATCCAGCGTAGTGCAATATCATCGGGTAATAAGCTATTGACACCGCGCAGCCAATTATGGGTCGGTCGGTAGGCTCGAGTGACAAAGTGAGCGACCATGTTACTTGCGTGTACCCCAGAGTCGGTGCGTCCTGCGGCGACCACTTCTACTGTCTCGTTAGCGACTTTGCTAATAGCAGCCTCTAGGACTTGCTGGACGCCTAAAACCTCTTTTTGTCGTTGCCAGCCATAATAATGAGTCCCCAAAAACTCGATAGCTATCGCTAAAGTGTAAGTAGGAGTGTCTTCATCGGTGTGTTGGATTAGCTCGTCTTGCGGCACTATTGGCTGAGCGTTATCTGCTAAAGAGTCGGTCATAATGGTTGAGGTGCTTAAGCTTATTTTATGAGTTTGGGATTGTTTAGCGCTGACGACTCGTAGAAGTTCCTGCTTGGTTAACGCTATAAGTCCAGCGCTGACGTCTACGGGCAGGGGTGTCGTAACGTAGCAATAACCATAGTAGGCGCGCGTAGATCGCAGAGAGAGTGAGGCGTCCACCAGCGATGACGTGATAATCATATTGCCAGCTGCCCGCGGCGTAACTGCTACTCACGCCGCCAAATGGGCATTGGCTTGCGCAGACTACCATATGGCCTTGTTTATAAGCCGCTTGTAGCGCCTCGGCAAGCTGCGGCGAGTAAGGTACGTTGCCGCTGCCAAACCCTAATAAGATAATGGCGCATGGCGGTTTTGACAGCAGCGCTTGTAACTGCTCGCTGAGCACGCTTGGATCGTTAGGCAAGCAGTAAAGTGCATGAACATGAGCGTTATGTGGCTGATTTTGTACCGCTGCCAAAACTTGTTGTTGGTCATCAAGCCAATGCTGCCGGCGAGTATCTGTCAGCTTATCTATATAGCTATTATCAGGATAGGCGGCGCGGTGATGACCGGTAAAGGCCATAAAATCATGGCTATGAATCTTTTGTACCGTTTGCGCCGGCCAAGACTCACCACCAAAACATATCTTCACCCCTGATTGCCCCGCTGCTGCTAAGCGCAGAG
The DNA here is from genome assembly GCF_022129275.1 of Psychrobacter sp. Ps3. Classification (NCBI taxonomy): domain Bacteria; kingdom Pseudomonadati; phylum Pseudomonadota; class Gammaproteobacteria; order Moraxellales; family Moraxellaceae; genus Psychrobacter; species Psychrobacter sp. Ps3. The sequence goes on along the minus strand of NZ_JADQAL010000031.1, from coordinate 18,294 downwards.
CCTCACGAAAATTATCCCAAGCATCACCGTGACTGTCGATTTTATAAGCGTGCAGCTCTTCGCTATCTAGTAGTGGACGCATGCTACCTGTGAGAGTAATACTGATGTCAGAACCGGCAAAAGCTTCTGCCAAAAACGCTCCTAAGTAGCTTAAGGTGTCAGTCCCTGTGATCAGCACAAACTGGCGCTCGCCAGCTTGATAGGCCGAGAGTAACAGCGTATAAAAATGTACAAAGTCGCTTGGCGTTAATTGGCTACTGTCTTTGATAAGCGAGTTATCTAACCAACACAGCTTAGGTAAAAAAGCGGCATCATCGTGCTCAGTGACAAGTTGCTGTAAGGCGGGTAAGAACACTTCGGCGGCAAGCGGCGCTAGTGGCCGCCCATAACTGCCAAAGGTGCCGCCTGCATAAATCAGCTGTACAGACTGCGAGTTGAGAGATGATAATGTGGAACGTGAAGCCATATTTAAGTCGCAAAATGTTATTAAAAACCGTTGATGAGATGACGATAAAAAAGAAAAGTAAGGCGGTATGGCTCTATTAAACCAAGCCGCCTATCACTTTATACAGTGCGCTCTAATAGCGTTTGTGCCTGAGCCTGTTGAGCGCTACTGCCTTGCGCAATAACTTCGCTGAGTAAACGTTTGGCGCTATCGTATTCACCAAGCTCCAAATATTTTGCTGCTAAGTCTAGAGTGATTTGTTGATTATCTAAATCATTAACGAAGTCAAAATCCGCGGCAAACTGCGCCGCAAAGTCTGTATTATCTGCTTTGTCCTCTGTGACGACTGGGCTAGCTGTCGTGGCTGCGTCTTCGAAGATAGAATCATCGAGACTAAAATCTTCCTCAAAAGGCGTCTCGTCATCGAACATCAAAGGAGAGTCAGTTTCAGTCGTGCTTGGCTCATTCTTAATAGGCTGCGAATCAGTTAAATCGAAGTCGAAATCATCTAGCTCGGTAGTGAGTGTCTCGATAGAATTGGATGACGCAGTAGAGGATAAGTTTTCTTCTACTGCTAAAGTGCTATTGTCGTTTACCGTCTCTTGGGTGTTTGTTTGTTCTAAACTGTCTAATGATAAAGCGTCTAGTTGCAGCTCGCTTGAGCTATCATCGTCTAAGCTCAAATCCAAGTCAAAACTAGAGACGTCCGCTGTCTCTTCTTCAGTCGTAAGAACAGAAGCAGCAAGCTCAGAGTCGCCAATAGTATCAATATTTATGTCGGTGTTCAGGTCGGTGCTTATGCCTGTATCGCTATTTGAAGGGTTATCTGATGCTAGATCATCAAAATCTAGTACAAAATCTTCTTGTAAATTGTCATTTTGACTGTCGGTAGGTTGCAGCGCTACCGTCTCACTGCTCAGGGAGTCCGCCGCCGGCTCATCAAAATCAAGGCTAAAGTCTTCATCAAGATTCAATTTATCAGAGCTTACTTCATCAAAGCTCACTTCATTAGAGCGAGCTTCAGCAGCACTAAAATCTTCGCTGATAAGATTACTCTCCTGACTATCTTTGACAGGTGTAGATGCAGCAGTACTATCGCTCTCAAACTGCTCGTCTAAGCTCAAAGTATGGCTATCTAAGCCAGAATCGTTAACAGATAGATTGCGGGCTGTATTAGCAGTAGCCTCATCAAAACTTTCACTCTCTAAATCATCTAAGGTCAGATCAAAGATAGCGTCAGCACTGTCATTGCTACTCGTATCATCAGTGATAGTACTCTCATTAAAAGAGCTCGCTGATGGAGCCGAAGATACAAAGTCTAAGTCAGTAATAGAGTCAGTACTCGCCGCAGTTTCTTGAGACGTACTGAATTTATCCTGTTGATGACTCTGCGTTTTATTAGAAACGCTTGCGACATCGAAGTCGAGGCTATCGTAATCCGCTGCTACTGCCTGCTGCTGATCATTAGCATGGGTATCGTCACGTGCTGCTATAGGCGTCTGAGAATGTTCTTGGTCAAATAGTGCCTTTAGGTCTTTGGCTTGGGCGATAGTAGCGGCATCGCAATGAGCACTGATAGCGTCATAAGTTCTATAAAAATTCTCAGTCTGCGTAGTCAGGGCATAGATGTTGAGAAGCTTGAGTGACAGCTTAGCATCATGAGGCTTTTGGATAAGGCCGCGCTCTAGTACCTCGATTGCTTTGTCATAACGCTGCTGATCGATAAACCGCTCAGCGACAGTCAAATTGTCAAACTTAGTAGCGCCTGCTGTTGCATTGGTATGAGCCGCATCATAGTCGGTAGGCACGCGTCTAGTGCCGGACTGAGCATCGTCTATATGTCTAGCGGTTGGCTGCGCTTTTTGCCTACGCATAATCAACACAGCTATTAGTAAAACAATGATTAGTCCTGCAATGATATATAGCATATTATCCATAATGATTCCTACGACTATTCGTGCTGAGTATAGCAAGCTCAGAGCAAGTGTTGCTAGTCAGCTAAGCGGTTATTGATTGCGTAATTTTTTTAGTCGAGCCTCAAGCTCAGCCAGTTTTTGATTTTGTAGTTGCAGTTTTTGTGTATAACTACCAAGGCTATTATTCATCAGTTTTGTGCGCTGAGCTTGCGTAGCAGTGCGCTGCCGAGACGACTTTAGGGAAGCGAGAACCTCAGTACTTAACCCATTGCCTGCCGCCGCAGCTGCTTTGGTTTGAGTGCCATCAGCTTGACCTTTACCCCCTGGAGCCACTACCGAAAAACGTGCTTGTGGCAGTGTTCGAGTCGTAGGTTTTGCTGTGCTATTAGCCGACTTAGTTGGTTTTGCTTGGGCTATCTGCGAGGATACTGAGGCTGCACTTGTAGTATTGTCCGCTGCTGCTTTTTTGCTAGATGCTTTAGCAGTTTTTTTATTGGCTCGTAGATAGCGTGCTCGCTGTTCAGATATGGCGGCTTGGATACTGCTTTGTGAGGGTATCACCTCATAATTAGGTAAACGCAACTCGGCATTGGCTTTGAGCTGATCGGCGTCTTGATTGATAAAAGCATTGGGGTTTTGCGTTTTGATCTGACTCATCACCGCTGATATATCAAGATTATTCTGCTCAGCGATTTGCTTGGAGATCAGCCATAGGTTGTCGTTACGCTGTACGGTATAGCTAACCATTTTCTCATTAGCGACTGGCAAGCTATCGGTTGCTGCAGTCTCGCGGCGAGCGCTGATGGTACTGGCAGAAGCGCTATCAGCGGCGTCCTTACTAGTCGCTACAGGCTCAGGCGCTGCGCTATCTGCGGCAGTTGCTAAGTGATCCGCTACTTGACTCTTTAGCTTGGCAGTATCATCTGAGTTCAGCGAAGCCATACTCTCATCGAAACTCAGCGCCAAAGTAGGGCTATCAGTACTATCGACTTTGTTAATAGGGCTATTAAGCACGGTAATCTGCCGCGAGACTTGTATATTTAGCGTATTACTATACGTACTGCTGGTTTTAGCAGTTTGGTTTTCTAAAGAAGGCTGATTATTTTGGGTACGGTTATTGGCTGACGTTTGCGCTAATAAGGTTTGCTGCACGTTAGTCGCCGCATCAGCAGATGCTACCGAAGTTGACGCTTTTACCAAACCTTCCACACTTTTAAGTTTTTCAACACTTTTAACATCTTCAACGCTATTAATATCTTCAACGCTATTAATATCTTCAACGCTGATAGCTGTCTCATTACGGTTCGAGATTGGCTGCAAAGCTTTGGCGCTAGCATTGATAGGGATATCGCCGTTAGGGGGACTTGGTTGAGTAGGGCGGCTACTTACACGGCGATTGTTTTTTATATCTAGCGTATTAGTTTTGGCCATCGATGGCGCAGGGTTAGCAGTCGTTTCGAGGTCAAATCTTGACGCCGGCGCTAGCGGTAGATTTGGAGCCGCTGCTACGCGCGCAATAGGTAGAGCGCTACTATTTTTGGAATTTGCGGTATTGATGGTGCCTGAATTAGCCGCTGAGCTAGACGGCGCAAATAAAGGCGGCGGCGCTTCGCGTTTAACTGCTAAGGGTTTAGTGCTGCTAGTAGCAACAATGGGCGCTTTTTTGGTGACTGGCGATGTTACAGTTGGCGCTGAAATCACTGGTAAATTGGGTTTAGGAGCACGAGCGACTATAGGTTTTGCAGATTTTACACGTTCTGAGCGTTTCGCTGGCTGAGCAGAGCCTAGAGGCATCAGCAAGGTTTTTGGCACTGTATTGCGCTGACCATTGTCGTTGATTGCTAATACCACATCGGCAAAAGGCTTTGAGACTGGCTGAGAGGTGCTTATCATAAGCTGTCCGGTGCTAGCAGAAGTAGGGATAAAGCTCACGGACATGGCATCAGTCGGGGTCAATCCTAGCTGTTTATACACCTTAGGGTTGGCCAAATTGGCTGAGAAGTCTGAGGATTCGATGTCAGAGATGCTAATAATAGCGACAAGCGGCTCATGCTGTGCTGAGGTAATGGTTGTTTTACCGATAGTCGCCGCCATGGCTGCTGGCAACAATATAGCGCTGCCCATTGAACACAATAGCGCTGCAGACACTGCATAATGAAGACGAGTCGGTCGATAAGGTAATTGCCAAGCCATGCGCTGCCCTTTGAGTAGCCATTGAGAGTATAGCAAGTTAAAGTCTATAAGGTATTAAGCTGATGCTAATACACCATAAACATATTAACTGAATTATAACGTTAAGCAACATTAAAACGCAGCAATATTCTAGAGTTTTTTAAACTGCGTGCAATAGTCTTACTCAATGGTACTAAACCTCACCTTACTATGCTAAGCCGATTTGTTCTAGCAAGTGACCTATAGGCCGTCTTAAGCTTTATCCAAAAGCATCGCATCACCATAACTAAAGAAACGATACTGCTGCTCAATAGCATGCTGATAAGCGTGCTCGATAGCCGACTTACCAGCGAAGGCCGCAACTAGCATTAACAAGGTCGATTTTGGTAGATGAAAGTTAGTAAGTAGCCGGTCTATTACTCCAAATTTAAAACCAGGATAAATAAAGATATCTGTATCACCAGACCAACTGGCTAGCGGCTGCCCATTGACTGCCGTCTGCTGATAAGCACTCTCTAGTACTCGAGTGACAGTCGTACCAATAGCAATGACTTGATTGCCATTAGCGTGAGTCTGATTGATCAGATCAGCAGTCGCTTGCGGCAAGTGCGCATACTCGCTGTGCATAGTGTGGTTGAGAAGATTGTCGGCTTTGACAGGGGCAAAAGTACCTGCACCAACATGCAGGGTGACAAAAGCGCTATTGATGCCTTTATCTTTGAGCATTGATAGCACTTTTTCATCGAAATGCAGGCTAGCAGTAGGCGCAGCGACACTGGCAAGCTTGGCCGGGTCGTGAAAGACGGTCTGATAACGAGTGTTGTCAGTTGCATCAGCATGGCGCTCAAAATAAGGCGGTATCGGCAGCTCGCCATAGCGCTCTAAATCAGGCAAAATAGGCGCGGCGAAAGCTAAGATAAATAGGTTCTCTTCACGGCCGACCATAAGTGCTTCGATATGACCATCAGCCAATAACAGCTGCTGCCCAAGCTTAGGTGCTTTGCTGGCTTTGACATGGCATAGCGCTAGATGTGGATGAGTTGTTGCTGCTTTTGCTATGTTGAGAGTATCACTATCGACATCATCGCGCTCAAGTAGTCGCTCGATTAACACCTCAATTTTGCCGCCAGTGTCCTTTTGGCCGAACAAGCGCGCTTTCATGACTTTAGTATCATTAAAGACAATTAAATCGCCAGTATTGAGTAGCGCTGGCAAGTCGGTGAATAAATGATCGATCGGTGCAACTGCCGCCTCATCAGTATTAGCCGGTAAATAAAGTAGCTTAGAGGCTGAGCGCTCAGCGAGAGGATAACGAGCGATTAGATGATCAGGCAGCTCATAATCATAGTCGCTGACGCTTAGGTAGTTAGGAGTATCCATAGCTGCTGGTTCATCGGCAATAGAGGCAGGTTCGGTCAAAATAGTAGGATCCATATTGGTTATGATTCGATCATTAATGAGAGAGATTTTGGCATAATTGTAGCAGAAAGTAGTCTTGAGGGGATAACTTCTAAGTCGTTTGCTAGCTGTTGTTTTTGAACCGATCGTAGAAAGGTAGACAGTGGTAAAAGGGCAAAAAGTATCAGCTAGAACCAAAACTAAAAATCAAATAGATTTAGCTGCGGTAAGCTCTGACTCGCTGGCGCTAAAGAAGAGTAAGTGACGCCGACGAGCCTGATCGGCAGCGTTCGGGCGATATCAGCAAACAGTTTATCAAGCCAATAGTGAGCCGATTCTGCGCTAGTAAACGCGGTGGACAAGGTGTGTGAGCGCGTGATCTGCGTAAAGTCAGCATACTTAACTTTTAAAGTGATGGTATAAGCAATAAGCTGTTTTTTTTGCAATTGACTAAAGGCGTCAGCATTTTGCTCATAAATCTGCGCAAGTAAAGGCGCATCCGCACTCAAGTTATCTCGAAAAGTCGTCTCTGAGCCTACTGACTTGTGCTGACGCTCGGCTTTAACTTGGCGCAAATCCTTGCCATGGGCAATATCGTAATAAAACTGACCGCGTTTACCAAACTCATTGACCAGTAGCGTCGCCTCAGTACGGCGCAGATCTGCACCAGTACTGATACCTAGCGCATGCATACGCTTAGCGGTGGCCTTGCCAATCCCGTGAAAGCGCTCAATTGGTAGGCTACTAATAAAAGCCTCAGCGTCCGCTGGGGTGATCACGGCGATACCATTGGGCTTATTGATGTCCGAGGCGATTTTTGCCAGCATTTTATTAAAGGACACGCCAGCAGAAGCGTTAAGACCGGTCTGCTCAAGTATCTGCGCGCGTAACCAGTTCGCCATCAAGGTCGCTGAGCCTTTATGAGCACTCAAGCCTGTAACGTCAAGATAAGCCTCATCTAAGGACAGCGGCTCGACTAGCGGGGTCAAGCGATGCATGATTTTGCGAATATCGGCGCTAACGGCGCGGTAAACATCGAACCGTGGCCTGACAAAAAGCACCTCAGGACAGCGTTTGCGCGCTTCATAGCAAGACATCGCAGAGCGTACCCCAAACTTGCGTACTTCATAGCTGGCAGCAGCGACCACTCCGCGGCCATTAGGATCACCACCGACGACTAGAGGCTTGCCCCTTAACTCTGGAAAATCGCGCTGTTCAACACTGGCATAAAATGCGTCCATATCTAAATGAATAATTTTGCGCAGAGTCGGTTGGGTTGAGGCAGTCATAGGTACTATTTTACCTTAATTTAAGGATATTTTACGGATCAATATTCTAGATAAGACTCCTTTCATACCAACCTTGCCTTTATTTAAGCTACCGTTCATCCTTGTATGAGTACCTTTTATTGTAGATTGTTCTTTACAGTAGTATATTTGTACTATTCTAAACAGATATCTCATTCGTTATAATTAATATGAAAACTGTGAAGTTATAATCAATAATTATTTAGTTCAGGGTCGAGCTAAGATGGATAGAACTCTAAGTATTTATTGGCCGATCGGTACATTTTAGAGTTTCAATAATTAAGGAGCTTATGATGAATAGTACTAAAATAGTAGGTAGTGATTTGACCCGTTCAATGCTGATGAGTGGCAGTACAGAAGTTTGGTGCGCCATAAGCGATGAGAGTGATGAGGAGGCCATGTTAGATCACTATGGTAACGACTTCACCGCTTATATCGTGTCTTTTGATAATGATTATTTTTATTGTAATCATGGTAGAGCTTGGGCTTTTGCGGTACCTATAAGGATAGTCGCAGTCGGACAAAGTCCTATAGAAGAAGAATTTAGTCCGGTTAGTATGGCTATTTAGTTTGAAGTAATATTATCATTTAGCCCAGAATTTAAGATCGAAGAGTTGCCTTGTTATATCGTGATAAACGTTACTATATGATGACTCTATAAGAGTATGACTTAACTCTCTATAGCTATCTTCTAAGAGATATTTAGAAAATAGCTATAGAGGGTTTTTGACAAATGATCCGATAAATCCATAGTTATTAGCAATGTCGATTTGCGATATGTAAGACAATCGCCTATATAACCACTTATAAGTCTATGAGACTAAAACCCTAGTCTACGTGCCACTTAACCCTGTTACTTTTATACTTGGAGTTTTGCGAGAGTAGAGCATATATCAAAACAAGCCTAAATAAGCGATAATGCCTGTCATAGATTCTGTGATGCCTTAATCGGTGCTACACGCTAGAATAATAGCCACAGACATCAATACCGCAAATCTCTAGTACAAGGCCGCTTTGCATGACCAATAACAATCCCTTTAACCTGATTCCACTGATACCCACAGGTAGAAATGAGAAAGATAACGTTAATCTCTATTCTCCTGATGACATGATTACTATCTATGAGCAGCAGTTTTTGACCGAAGTGCCTGACGACAAGCTCACCGAATTTTTGCCCGCGCTAAAAGCCTTTTATGACATCGACGATAATAGCTTAGATATCAGCGCCGTGATTTTTGACGCTATTGGCGATGCCGCTATCATTTATAATCATAAAATCAAAGTAGGCGACTATCAGCTGTTGAGCGAGCTTGTTAAAGAGAGCGCTAATGATGACATTTATAATGCACAAGCTTTTACCATCGACTGTCTACGCACCTTTTATATCAATGATATCAAAATACCGTATCATTTTAATTTATTCATCCAAGGCGATGGCTACTCGACTTTGACCGAAAAGAACACCGTACTTGAGAAGCTTTATTGGTTCGTTCACGACGGTTTTGATGAGCATCTATTGGGAAATCCTGACGATGTCATAAGCTTAGAGTCTATTAACGCTGAGCTCAATAAATTAGGCATCAGAGAGATGGACTTGACTACTGTCCACGCTGTCGTCAATTATATCGAAGATCATATTATCGATGATGCCATGGCAGACGCGCTCAATGAAAAGATAGACGCAGCGGAGTAGGGTTTTTTATAGAAGGTAGATGTGTAGAAGCAATAGACAAAAAAATACCGCTAAGCTTAATGGTTAGCGGTATTTTCTATATACAGCTATATTTTTTTGATTTCTACAATATCACTTGATTCAATGAGCGATTGGATATTACCAAATAAACTTTGAATATAATCAGAGGCCATATGGATATCTAAATCCTCCCTGCTACGCCATTCTTCTAAGAAGAAATATTCACTCGAGTCATTTTCGCTAATATAAAGCTCATATTTCAAGCACCCTTCTTCTTGAAGCGTAGGCTCTATTACACTTTTTAAAAGCGCTTCTAACGTCTCTTTTTGATCTGATTTTGCCTTAAAGTTCGCAATTATTGAAATAGTCATTATTTCACCTTGAATTTGTTTTAGGGCTTGGCCCTATTTTAAAAGTGGTGATAAAAATGAGATAAATCGCAGGCAAACAAGGAAAATAGCGCAGGTAATATCAAGATATTGACCAGCTATTTGACACCGTTTGCCAAAGATTTAGCCATTTTTAGCCCATTTAGTCATAAACGTTTGAATTAGGGACACGCCCTAGAAGTTTTCTAGTACAATTTTGCCTTTTGACTTGCCTGATTCAAGCAACTTATGCGCCTTCTCCAAGTTTGCAGCGTTAATGTTGCCTAGATTTTGGTTGAGGGTACTTCTAATTTTTTGCTGGTCAACTAATTGGGCAACCTGTTGCAACAGATCACCTTGCTTTTCAATATCATCGGTTTCATACATTGAACGAGTGAACATCAACTCCCAATGGATAGAAATAGATTTAGTCTTAAACGGCATAATATCAAATGTTTGTGGATCATCGATCAACCCAAGCTTGCCTTGTGGTGCAATCAGAGAAACTATTTGCTCGATATACGTTTCTGTATGATTGGTAGAGAATACGTATTTTGGTTTTGCAATGCCTAGTGTCTCGATTTGTGCATTTAAATCTTTGCTATGATCAATGACATGGTCGGCACCAAGTGATTCCACCCAAGATTTCGTTTCTTCACGTGAAGCTGTTGCTATAACGGTCAGATTTGTTTTTGCTTTTAGGAGTTGGATAGCGATTGATCCTACACCTCCTGCACCACCAATAATTAAAATACTGCCAACTTCTGTTTCTGAAATTTGAAACCGATCAAACAGCATTTCCCATGCCGTTATTGCAGTTAATGGCAATGCTGCTGCTTCTGCATTATATACTGTAATTGGTTTAAGACTGATAATTCGTTCATCGACTGCTTGATACTCAGCATTACTACCATCTCGGGTTAAATCGCCAGCATACCAAACAGAATCTCCTACTTTAAACGAGGTAACTTTTGAGCCAACTTCAATAATTTCCCCAACGGCATCCCAACCTAAAATACGATCGTCTGCTTCAGACGAATTTTTTCTCACTTTGGTATCAACTGGATTCACAGAGATTGCCTGAACTTTTACCAGTACATCACGCTCCTTAAGCGTAGGCTTCGCTTTTTCAATATCTACCAATGAATTTTTAAAATCATCATGGTTATTTATAATATACGATACGGCTTTCATAGATTTGTCCTCAGCTTTAAAAAAATAGAGTAAAAATGGGAGCGAAGTGCTCCCATTTTATGTTATTCAATCATTAAAACTCTTGGCTCGTTGGGCGCAAAACAATTTCATTAATATCTACATCCGCAGGCTGTTCAATTGCATAAGCAATTGCTCGAGCGACTGAGTCAGCTGGTATGGCTTGTTTGTAGAAATCAGTAACAAACTCTGAACTTTCTTTATGAGAAGAACCGAATTTTAGTTCTGACTCAATTGCACCAGGCTCAATAGTAGTCGTTCTAATTGTTTCCCCAACTTCATGACGAAGGCCTTCAGAGATGGCTCTTACAGCAAACTTAGTACCGCTATAAACCGTACCTCCTGGACTAAATACTTTTACCCCTGCAACAGATGAGAGGTTAATAAAGTGTCCAAAGTTTTGTTTTTGGAAAACAGGTAGGGTAGCTGCTATTCCATAAAGAACACCTTTAATATTAATGTCGATCATACGATCCCATTCATCAACTTTTAGCTCACTTAATGGTGCAATAGACATTAATCCAGCATTGTTTACCAATACATCGATTTGACCAAATGCGCTTAATGCCTTTTCAATAAGTGCTTGTACTTCATGTGGTTTGGTTACATCCACACCAATAAATTCAGCTTGACCACCTTCAGCACGAATGTCGTGAACAATAGCCTCTAATTTTTCAGTACGTCTAGCACCAATTACAACCTTTGCACCTTTTTTAGCAAGTAAGCGAGCAGTAGCTTCACCTAAACCACTACTTGCACCAGTGATAACAATAACTTTATTTTCTATATTATTCATACAAGTAACCTTCAACCTATTTGTCAATCATATTTGAGGGTTAAGTATTACAGCCTTGTTAGGTATAATAAATGAATAATATTATCTTTCATAATTCCTATTTGCGGAATAATTAGCATAACACAGGATTGGACATGCAGAACAAATTGGAAATGATGCGTATCTTTTGTGTCGCAGCAGAGTCTCGAAATTTTAAAGAGGCAGCAACTCAGCTGGGTATTTCCCCGCAGGTAGTGACACGGGCAATAAAAGAGCTAGAAGAGCAGCGCGGAGAGATTTTGTTTTACAGGAGTACTCGACAAATTAAAATTACCGCTGATGGTGAGCGTCTGGCAAAGCAAGCACGTCTTGCGGTGGAATCGATCGATGCTTTGCTTGTAAAAGACACCAAGGAAAAACGAGATGAAATGCGTGGGACTGTCCGTCTTACTGTGTCGTCTGTGTTAGGGCGTAAAGTGGTAGTACCTGCACTAGCAGAATTTGCCACACGTTATCCAGATATTGTCGTGGATTGTGTGCTAACAGATTCACACTCGGATGTGATCGATGAGCGGATAGATATCGGGATCAGATTTGGATTTTTGCCGGACAATCGATATGTGGCAAGGGAATTGGCTAAAGTGAAATTTTATTCTGTGGGTACGCCAGAGTTAATTGATAAGGTTGGAATGCCCAAAAAAATTATTGACCTTGATAAATACCCTCTAACAGCACTATTCGATCATAAAACAGGGCGTTACTGGCCATGGACATTCACCGAAAGTCGAAGCTTTACGCCATCAAATCCCCGTTTTATTACAGATGATCTAGAAGCTGAATTTCAAGCTATTCTCGCTGGAGTTGGATTCGGACACATGCCTGGATTTCTAGTTTTGCCGTGGCTTAGGAGTGGTAAGCTCATTCATATACTTCATGAGGAAACCTCTCCCGTTTGGCGCCTGTATTTATATCGTCCACAGCGAGGCCCGACACCTTTGCGAATCCGAGCATTGTTTGATTACTTAGTGGAAGTGCTGGGCCATATAGAAACCTGAATCAGATAAGACCATCATGTATTTAGAGTAACTACGATTTTTCCTATTTGCTGATTTGATTCAAGATATCGCTGAGCGTCATGCATGTCCTCAAAGTTAAAGCAACGGTCGATCACTGGACGAAGATATCCTGCACCTATACTGCTAAGAATAAATCGTCTGGCTTGCTCCCTTAGAACAGGGTCATGGAGAACCTCAAGGAACAAAAAACCTCGCATGGTTAAGCTCTTGCGTAATGCAACTTTAAGGGGAAATGGTGTGTTCTCCGGGCTAAGTGCACCATGCATAACCATAGTTCCTCCTACAGACATCGCTTTTGCAATCTGTTCAATATGTGGCCCTCCTACAGCATCGAAGGCGACATCAAGATGTTCTCCACCTAAACGTAAAACAAGGGCCTCATACAAATCGGGTTCATCTTCACTGGCTATAACATTTTTAACACCGAGATCCAGTAAACGCTGCTTTTTCTCTATCGTCTGTGTACTTGCAATGACCTTGGCACCCGCTGCTTCAGCTATCTGTATCGCAGCTAGTCCTACGCTACTTGAAGCTGCTGTGATCAAGATCGTTTTTCCTTTCGATAATCCACCAGCATGGATTACACCACCCCAAGCCGTCAAATACTGCATCCAGATTGAAGAAGCTTCTTCCCAGCTTAAACTATCGGGTTTGTGAACTAAAAAAGTTTCTGGAATCAGAAGCTTGTCCGCATATGTCCCATATTTGGCTAGATTGTCAGTCGGAAGAATCGATACTGCATCTCTTGGAGAAAATTGGCGTACACCTTCACCTACCGCAAGAACTATGCCTGCTCCCTCATATCCCAGACGAGAAGGGAATACTGCCTTTTGAATATAAGTACCACGCCGAAACATTACATCGGCTCGGTTGAGTCCGATCGTTTTCATCTGTATTAGAACTTCTCCTGCGGCTGGTAAAGCAACAGGAAGTGTTTCTAATGTCAGAACATCTGTATCTCCAATACAATTGAAGCGCCAAGTCTTGGCCTGAAGTGCGTTAAATGACATCGATAACTACCTTAATATTGGCAGAGCGATTTTGAACAGCATCATGAGCCTCAATCGCTTGGTCTAGAGTAAAATGACGAGGATCAACAATAGCACGCAGTTTACCTTCCTCAACGAGACGAGTTGCGGTCTTAAGGATATCACCATGATGAGAACGGCGATTGCCTGTTAACGTCGGCATTAGGACGAATACGCCAGACACTGTGGCACACCGTAGAGATGAATTCGCTAAATTATGATTGCCAAATGCAGCACAGCTGGTGATGTGGCCATAGTGAGTCGTCATGGAAAGTGACGCTTCGAGTACTGGACCACCCACAGTGTCGTAAACAATGTTAAAACCTTGACCCTCAGGGCTTGCAGCAATAATGTCATCGGAAGATGCTGTTGTGTAATCGAGAGGTGTTGCACCGAGTTCTGAAATCAGTGATTGATCAGCGGTACGAGCAGTCGCCCAAACATTTGCATCAAGCGCTTTTGCAAGCTGAACCACCATATAACCAACGCCACCAGCACCACCTTGAACCAGTACAGTTTGCCCTGGTTGGACCTTCGCATTATCCACTAAACCTTCCCAAGCGGTGAGGAACGTCAATGGTAGTACTGCTGCCTCGCGCATAGAGATATTCCGTGGCTTTAATGCGATCAGATCAGCATCTGCTACAACATATTCTGCTAAAGATCCTTGAAGACCACGAACGCCACCAATCAGACCGTAAACTTCATCTCCGACGTTGAAGTGGGTGACACCTTCACCAACAGCAGTTACAACCCCAGCCATATCCGTTCCCAACACGGCAGGAAGCTCTGGCATAGCATATGTTGCTTCACCAAGACGAATTTTATAATCAATAGGGTTTACACCACTGGCATGAATACGTACTAGAACTTGCCCAGCCTCTGGTTGAGGTATAGGGAGTTCTACACGTTTAAATTCATGATCACCAAAATTTTCTAGGATAAGCGCATTCATCATCTTATTCATAGTTGTTCCTTATTTTTAACTGGGGGATGACATGCACAATACCAAAGTAAATTAATCCAATAAATGATATTTATAGGATTTAATAATTCCTAAATAATGAATAATAAATATCATTCGCTCACTAAAGAGGTGGGGTTCAGCAGATGCTTACCGAAAAAGAGATCTACACAGACCTCTTTTTTATTTGGATTTAATACGTGAAATTATTGCTGAGTGCCATCTTCATTCAGCATTTGCCCTGCGTGCTTTGGTTTAATTAAAGGTGCAGTCGGACGCGGTCCTGTATATTGCAAGCCGATACCAGCATAGACATCATCTGCTGCAACTTCAGTTCCAAAACGTTCTTTGTCTAGTTCTCGGATTTCTTGGCTAATTTCTTCAACATTACTCTGGTCAACACCCAGTTCTTCTAAAATTGCACCGCCAAATAGCATTGCCGACTCGAAGGTTTCTCGAATCATGTAATCCACATTTTGTTTTGCTAAATGCAGCGCATGCTCACGGTCATAAGAGCGAACCAGTAACTTGGCCATAGGAAATTCATGTTGCACCAACTCTACGATCTTATTCGTCGTTTCTTTGTGGTCTACGCAAACAACAATGGCTTCAGCCGTATCTGCTCCAGAGGCATGTAAAATATCTAAACGAGAACCATCGCCATAATAAATTTTAAATCCAAATCTTTCAGCGTTTTGAATCATATCGATATCATTATCAATGATGGACACATCAATGCCTCGGGCAAGCAATAATTGACTTGAGACTTGTCCAAAACGACCGAAACCAATCATCAGGACTTTTCCAGAAAGTCCTTCAGCAATACGGATATTTTCTAAAGAAGTTTGTTCTGTAGTTTGGGTAAAACGTTTAAACAGAATGCCTATGATGGGGGTCAAAATCATCGACAAGACTACAATTGCAGTCAGGTTTGAGCTTTCCTCAGCACTAATGATTTGAGCACTCATGGCGGCAGCAAAGAGTACAAAAGCAAACTCCCCCCCTTGAGCCATTAGTAATGCGCGATCGAGTGCTTCAGAGTGTGAACTTTTGGCCAAGCGTGCAGTCAGATAAATGATGGATGCTTTGACAAACATCAGCACAAGTACAGCACTTAAAATTAACATCCAGTTATTTTTTATGACGTCAAGGTCTAATGACATGCCTACGGCTAGAAAAAATAATCCGAGCAATATGCCACGAAACGGTTCAATATCTGCTTCAATCTCATGGCGAAAAGTGGATTCGGAGAGTAATACCCCTGCAAGGAATGCCCCCATTGCCATCGATAAGCCACTGACTTGCATCAGTAATGCTGCGCCGAGTACCACTAAGAGTGCTGCTGCAGTCATGACTTCACGGGCTTTGGCTGCGGCTAATAAGCGAAATAAAGGGTTAAGCAACCAATAGCCTGCAGCGATTAAACCTGCAATTGATATTAAACCAATCCCAATGCTCTGCAAACGCGCAGAAGTACTTTCAACAACATGATTCGGTGCGATAAAAGCGACAATTGCCAATAAAGGGACAATCAATAAATCTTCAAACAGCAGGATCGAGACAATTTTTTGTCCTCGTGGTTGAGCAATGTCTCCACGATCTCCCAAAAGTTGCATCACAATTGCAGTCGAGGTGAGTACAAAGCCTGCAGCACATACAAAACTCACTTGCCAAGAATAGCCATAGACCAAGCCTACCGCCATTAACCCCAATGAACAGGCACTAATCTGTAATGTGCCTAATCCAAAAATTTCTTTTCTTAAACTCCATAAATACGATGGACGCATTTCTAGTCCAATCACAAACAGATACATCACAATACCAAGCTCAGCAATATGCAGAATAGACTCAGAATCGTAGAAAAACGCTAGTCCAAATGGACCAATAATTAATCCTGCAATTAAATATCCCAATACCGAGCTTAATCCTAGGCGCTTGATTAAAGGGACTGAGATCACTGCCGCTGTGAGCAGTATGACAGGGGATAGAAGGCTGATAGATGTGGCTTCTGCACTCATATATTTCTCAGATTTTGTATAGAGTCTGTTGACACTTCAAGTATAGAAAGTAGGTTCAAAACACAAGTGCAACAGGTTTGTAGTTAGTTGAAACAGTTATTCACTATACCCGAATTTCAAGTAATCAATGGGATAATTTTATCACTGCATTTGAAACACTACCTAAATTTTTAAGGTTTATAAAAAATATTGCTTTTTTATACTATGGGGTACCATAGTATTAATGCTAGCGAATAAGGAGGTCTGATGCCTAATCAGGTTGGAGACAAAAAAAGATTCTTCTACGCGTCAGAAAGATCAAAGGTCAGACGCAAGCGATTGAAAAAGCGTTAGAAGACAATGTGGAATGTGGTGCAATTCTGCAACAATAGCATTATGTCGAAATAAAAACCCAGATTTTGGCTCAGCTATGGGAAATTGTTTTAACTTTTGTACAACAAAACTTTCTGACATCCATACATTAGCAATGTCAGAATCAGTTTTGATTCTAATAATTATGGAGTTTTAGTTATGCTTAAAACAGCTTTATATGTCCGTCTTGAAGCTAAACCGGGTAAAGAAGACGAAGTGGAAGCTTTCCTTAAAGGCGGTTTACCTATTGTAATGGAAGAACCTGCGACAGTTGCATGGTTTGGCCTACGTCTTGGACCTACAACATTTGGTATTTTTGATGCATTTCCTGATGAGGCGGGTCGCCAAGCACATTTATCTGGCAAGGTTGCAGCTGCTTTGATGGATCAGGCCGATGAGCTATTTTCAGAGCCACCGTCTATTGAAAAAGTAGATGTTTTGGCTAGTAAACTACCAGCTCATACCTACGCTTAAATGTATGAGGGTGCTGCCTGAAATTTTGAATGAAAGGCAGCACTTCAACATATCGCTACGATCATCAATGTACTCAAATCGACCGTAAGCGCTTCCATTAGGATCTTTAGTGGTATGACCCAATGCCATCTCTACAAGCACAAGCGGATACTTTAGCTGCTCTTGTAAGAGTGTCTTTGCTGTCGCTCTAAAACCATGAGCACAATGTATGTTTTGATAACCTAAATCCTTGAGGCGTTTGTTTGCTGTATTTTCAGAGATAATCTGGTGCTTTTTTGCCGTTTCGCTAAAAAAGACATATTCGGTATGACCATTAATCTTTTGCTGTTCACGTAGTATAGCTATAGCTTGAAGAGGTAGGGGAACAACCATATCCTTAACCATAGTTGGACTTAGCTAATTGGCTCTTAATAAGTGCCACAGGATTGCTGCTACAAAATCTACGAGACCCAGCATAAATAAATACGTCACTAGCGATACCTGCACAGCGTTCAGCCTTATCTGTGGGCTTACCAGCTTTATGTAATGAATTAGCTTGGATGTCTAGTAACACTTCGAGCATTCTAGGTGAGCCAATTTCACTAATAGGTTCATTACCAATATAAGAACATATAAGCTCTAAACGGCCTTTCTTACGAACAAGCGTGTTACCTTTTTGAGTTTACTCTAAGCTATCGAAATACTCCCAAGCAAAATTACTGAAAGATTTTTTAGTTTTACTAATAAGACTATTTTTTTATTTATTCACGATAAGGTTTAGGGTCAATATTGCGGCTTAATAGATCTTCATATTCATACCAAATTTTACAGGCACGTGAGAACGATACGTTTGGATATACACCAAGCGATATACGTTTGTTTTTTGAATGAGTAGGGGACAGGTAGCGATAAACCCAAGACTTAGTATCATTAGGTCTGACCATGAGATAAAGCATCGGATGGTTTTTTGACAGAGACCAGATATTCTTTAACATCGGCTTTATGACTGCTGATGCTACGGTCAGAGCTGATCGGCTTGCGTGCTTCCATGACTGCCACCCCTAATGTACATTTAAAAACCAGTGTACATAGTAGTGTACATCAGATGCATGGATTAG
>NZ_JADQAL010000030.1:0-35605 GCF_022129275.1 Psychrobacter sp. Ps3 | reverse complement strand
ATTCTCGCGGTCGGGCTTGACCGTCTTTAGTAGGAATCCCCGTTCCTTTAGGTCGAGGAGGAAGTCAATAAACTTAATCTTCCTTAAGCATTTTCAAGCTTAGGGCGAGCCTTATTTACGGCTTTAAGTAACGCTTCTTCAAACTCGCCTTGTTTAAATTTGACTAAGTAAGAGTGCGCGGCGCAGAAGTTACGTACGTCCCAGTCATGAGCAATTTGAGTCGCCCAGTCGCAGTACTCTTTACCTGCATTAGGCTCGTCTTTAAGCGCTTTTTTGGTTGTGGGATGCAGCATCACCTCAGGCAACATTTTTTCAAGCAATTTAGAAGGAGGGCTCATAAAGGTATCATCGACGTGTAGGCTTTTACTCGTAGGATGATAAGCCAATAAGGAGCCTGCATGAATCATCTCATTAGCATGGATATAATCGATGCCTTGCGACATAGAGAACTCAAGCTCAGGATAGCGCTCAGCGACTGCCGTACTTTCAACCAAATCCTCGCTCCACTCAACCTCAGGCACTTGTT
Organism: Psychrobacter sp. Ps3; assembly: GCF_022129275.1. NCBI lineage: Bacteria > Pseudomonadati > Pseudomonadota > Gammaproteobacteria > Moraxellales > Moraxellaceae > Psychrobacter > Psychrobacter sp. Ps3. Next base: position 35,079 of record NZ_JADQAL010000030.1, on the reverse strand, counting down.
TGGCGTGGCGAGTACTACCATAAAAGATTGCTTGCGGAAAATCTTTTGCCATCTGCGCGCAGTGAACCGTGTGGAATGGATGGACGTTCAATACCGCTTCGACGTCTTGACCGTTATTAGTCAAGGCCATCACTTTATCGCGCACTTCACCTGTCAGCTTATAGCTGTCTAAGAAGATAAACTTGCCGGGCTCTAATTTGATAAGCGAGCACTGCGTACCGATATTGATAACGCCGCCGATGCGAAACTCGCCGCGTATGTTCCAAAAGCCTGAGCCTAGATCATGTATCTTTTCTGCCATGGTTATTCTCCTCCATGATGTTAATAATTTTAATTGTAAACTCTATGATAGTACATCGTTTGATAAACAAGTCACTAGTAAATAGTAATGGATTCAAGCCGCTAGTATCGTTACACAACTTTTGTAACTTGTCCCAAGCTTTACAGTTGCTGTAACTGCATATCGATTAGGCCTTTCGATTAAGTCTGGCTAGAGGCCGCTTCTAAATCAGCGTGCGCGTTATCAATTCTCGATAGCAATGCAGCTTCAAACTCACCTTCTGCAAAGACGACTAGACCAGAATGGGCCCCGCAAAAGTTACGCACCTCTCGCCACTCGTGAGCAAGCTTTGTCGCCCAGTCGCAGTACGCTTTGCCAGCGTCAGGCTCATCTTTTAATGCTTTAAGTGTGGTCGCATGTAGGTTGATACCGGCTTGCACATCATTAAACTTCTTTGATGGCGGTATCTCAAAGGTATCGTCGACATAGATGCTCTGACTGGCAGGGTGATAGACGAGAAGCGAGCCTGAATGTACGGAGTCGTCTGGGGCGATGTAATAGATACCTTTTGGTTGTGAAAACTGTAGCTCAGGGTAGCGCTGGGCTACAGCTTCGCTTTCTACGTAATCTTCGCTCCAGTTGACCTCGGGTACCTGCTTATGATGGCGGGCGCTACCATAAAAAGTAGCGTGCGGAAAATCCTTGGCAACGCGCGCACAGTGTACGGTGTGAAAAGGATGTACATTGAGCACGGCTTCAATATCTTTACCATTATTGGTCAGCGCCAGCACTTGCTCGCGCACCTCACCAGTTAAAGTATAGCTATCTAGCAAAATAAACTTCCCTGATGCTAGCTTAACGAGCGCTGATTGATTACCGATATCGACCATACCATTTCTGACAAAAGAGCCTCTAATGTTCCAAAACCCAGCGCCTAGGTCATGTATCTGATCTTTTTTAAATTCTTCTGACATATAAGCCTCTATAGTGAATGACGTTCACGAATGTATAAAAGTAGTTTTTTAAGTGGTTTTTGAATAATTCTTTTTATTCATTCGGGAACCATAATACGCTTAATTAGTTAGACTTATCCCTACAGTAACTTTTATTGTACAGGGAACATACAAGCCAAGTATGTAAGTCAGTTACGGACAGTCAGCGTAATCATAATTCGATATACGCGGGCTTATGCTATAGTCTTCTCGACCACATAAGAACTGATCAAAGCGGGTATCGCCATTGATATGGCGCTGCATCCACGCGATACTAGGCTTGCTTAGTAGCTTTTCATTCAAGCGGTAACTTGGACAGAGATGGCTGGCGTTATTGACCTCAATCTTCATCTTAGGCCCTGTCGCTTGTTTATAAAACAAATTGGTATACTTGTTATTAGCCGCAATAACATCGTACTCACAGGAGATAACAAAAGTCGGCGTTGTTACTTCACCATAGCTTCTATCATGATAAGGGGCGAGTGGCATAATGGCGCGTACGTTGCTACGCGTAGATGCCAGTTTGAGCGCGCCGCCCCCGCCCATGGACCAACCAATTGCCCCTAAGCGATCAGGATCTACTATATTGCCTACTGTATTATCGCTGATTACATAATCTAAAGCATGGCTTAGCTGCTTAGCGCGGCTATCGGGTCTATCATAAATAGAGTTGGTATTCATTGTAATCACGACAAAGCCCCAAGCAGCTAGGCGGGGTCCCAACCATTTAATCGACAATTCATAAGAGACGTAGCCAGGTATCACAGCAATTGCGCCCAAACGTCCGCAGTTGCCAGCGTTAGTCGGATAGTAAATAGTGCCACCGCCAAAGCCGTCTACTAACTCACGTGGTACTTTTTTGCTAGCAATGTTAAAGGGTCCGTTATTTTTTGTTTGACTTAAATTATCAGCGCTAATTGCACTGTTAGGAATACAAGTGACATCTTGGTTTAGCGATGCTACCGACGTTGAGGTTGGCGTTGGCACTGTCTGTGTCGTTTCTGTAAGTGCAATCTTAGCTGAAGCAGGCGCTGTAGACAGTAGCGCGTAGGTAGCTATTGTGATTGTAGCTATACTCAAACGCGTTAGGCAATTCATCATAGTAGTTGTCTTTTGATAGTTGTCTTTTAAAAAGTTCAGTGCATTGCTTAATAGTCAATCTTAACAAGAGAGTAAGCTGATAAAAGCCGATTTATAGTAGGTTTTAATAGTTAATATGTCAAAGGGAGCGATGTATAAGCTTAGGACTTGTTGGACGTTGTTTTTGCTGGACGTTTAAGAATGTCCATACTCAGATAGAACACCGAGCCACTTGAGAGCCTAGGTGATAAGTATCAATAACATTTTGTGCCCTTAAAACCGATATCGCTCGTGCTATAGTACTTCATTAATTAATAAGCGCTAAGGGTTAGTAGGTAATTAAAATACCTAGAGCGCTACTTTCTTTTTACTTACGCTTTTTAGCGTCCAATATAGTCAGTACTTTGTGAATCATTCTCTTAATCAAATACGAAATAGCTCGTCATCACTCAGCAACGCGCCCTCACTCATCCTAAAAATAACCATTGGTCTGATCGGAGTGTTTGCTTTTTTGCAAGTGTATTCTATCCAAGCGATTTTGCCTGTATTGATGGCAGATTTTTCGGCGACTGAGGTACAAGCAGGCATGGTTGTGGGCGCAACAATCTTAGCTATCGCTATTATGTCGCCTTTTTTGGGTATGTTGTCGGACGCCTTTGGTCGCAAGTCGTTTGTCGTTGGCGCTTTACTGTTTTTGACGCTACCTACTGCGCTGATTGCTCAGAGTACGACTATCGAGTGGATAGGGCTATGGCGTTTTATCCAAGGCTTGTCTGTACCCGGTATCACGGTGGTGACGATTGCTTATATCGGCGAGGAGTTTGAGGGGCGTGCGGTCACAGAGCTGATGTCGTTTTATGTATCAGGCTCGGTGCTTGGCGGCTTTATGGGCCGGTTTTTATTAGGCCACTTGCATGAATTTTTTGGTTGGCGACAGGCGTATTATGTGTTGGCTATATTGACGTTGATTAGTGCCCTTTGGGTAGCAAAGACGCTACCAAGCTCGAAGCATTTTGTGGCCAATCCAAACTTTCGCTCCGCCATAAAAACGCTCGGCTCGCATCTCGTCAATCGCTACGTGGTCACCGCCTGCTTACTTGGCGCTTGCGTGCTATTTTCACTGGTGGGCTGTTTTACCTTTATTAATCTATATCTCGCTGATACACCATACAATCTCAGCACCGGCGCACTTGCGAATATTTTTGCCGTTTATCTGATAGGGGTGATCATTACGCCGCTATCGACTATTCTATTGCGCCGCTTTGGCTCAGCGCGCACGATTATAGTGGCGGTCATTATCTCGATGCTTGGAGTGCTGTTGACGCTAGCGACGCCTTTATGGCTGATCGTTATAGGCCTAGGGGTGATGTCCTCAGGGGTATTTGTGACTCAATCGGCGACCATCAGCTATATCGCGGTCAATGTCAAACAAGGCCGCTCGCTAGCCTCAGGGCTATATTATTTGTTCTATTACGCAGGCGGCACGGTAGGGGCTTGGCTTTGCGGTCTAGCTTATGCTTATGGGCAATGGCAATTTACGGTATGGCTGCTATTATTCGTACAAGTATTAGCGCTGCTGATTGCAAGTTTTGGCATGATAAAAACCAAGTCAAAAGCTGCTTAGCCTATACAGCTATGAGCGCTTGTTAGCCTACCACTTACGCAAGCTCACTTTACAGCGCATTTAAATTTTTTTAGTATTAAGCGTATCTTGATTTGAAATTATTAGTATTCAAATGGCTAAAACCTGCAAACTGAATTACTAAGCCATGTTAAAACACGAAAATAACGAACACCCTCAAAGGAAATGAGATTTATGTCAAATGCTTATCATAGCGCCCCGTCTGCTTACGATTATCCGCTGATTATCAAGCAGCTATTGAACCGTGCTAAGACGGTCTCGCAAGCCCAAGAAATCATATATGCTGACAAAAAACGCTTTACTTATAGCGAGTTCTTTACCCGTATTAACCGCCTAGCCAATGTCTTAGATAGTCTTAACCTAGACGCAGGGGACGTCATCGCTGTTATGGACTGGGACAGTCATCGCTATCTTGAGTCCTACTTCGCGATTCCGATGTCTGAATATGTGCTGCAAACGGTGAATATTCGTCTGTCGCCTGAAAAGGTGCTATATACGGTTAATCACGCCAAACCAAAAGTGCTGATGCTTAATTCGGAATTTGCGCCTTTAGTCAAAGACTATCAGTTTGAGAACTCCAGTATCGAGCACATTATCTGGCTTGATGATAATGGCACCACAGTTGAAGGGGTGTTCGGTGATAATCAAAGCCGCGTCATTGGTGAGTATGAGACGCTATTAGCAGATGCCAGTGATGAGTTTGAGTTTCCAGATTTTGATGAAAATACTATCGCCACTACCTTTTATACTTCAGGTACCACAGGTAATCCTAAAGGCGTTTTCTTTAGCCATCGTCAGCTAGTACTGCATAGCATGGCGGAGGCGGCAACCTTAGGAATGCTCCCAGATAAGCAAGGCGTCAGCTACGGCGACGTCTATATGCCCATGACGCCGATGTTCCATGTGCATGCGTGGGGCTTTCCTTATACTGCGACGATGACAGGCCTCAAGCAAGTTTATCCAGGTCGTTATGCGCCTGATACTTTGCTCGATCTCATCATCAATGAAAAGGTCAGCATTACGCATTGTGTTCCGACGATACTACAAATGGTGCTAAAAGAAGCACAAGATCGTGATAAGAGCTTTGATGGTCTAAAAATGATCATCGGCGGCTCGCGATTGACCGAAGGATTAGCCAAAGCGGCTCTCGCGCAAGATATCGAGGTCTACACCGGTTACGGTATGTCAGAGACTGCGCCGCTCATTGGTCTGACCGAGTTCACTATCGATGAGCCTGAGATGAGTGTTGATGAAGATATCACCCGCCGCTGCATGTCAGGCAAGCCTGTAATGATGGTCGATGCGCAAGTGTGGAGTACCGATAACAAATCAGTTGGTACAGGCGCAGACAATACTGGTGAGCTGGTGCTACGTGCGCCTTGGCTGACGCAAAGCTACTTCAAAAACGACGATGCCGGTACTGAGCTGTGGGAAAACGGCTACATGCACACTCAAGATATCGCTTATATGACCAAAGACGGCTACTTCAAAATCACCGATCGTCTCAAAGACGTGATCAAATCAGGCGGCGAGTGGATATCCTCGCTCGAGATTGAGACTATCTTGTCGCTGCATCCAGCAGTAGCCGATGTCTCGGTCATTGGCGTCCCTGATAAAAAATGGGGCGAGCGTCCGGTAGCTCTGATCGTTCTCAAACCGAGCCATCAAGACACCACTGCTGATGATATTACAGCGGTTGCTGAGCAAGCGGTTGCTAAAGGTATCATTCCTAAATATGGCATCCCGAGTGAGTTTCAATTCTTCGATGATCTGCCTAAAACCTCAGTCGGTAAACACGATAAAAAAGTCATGCGTGACGAGTATAACGAGCAGAATAAAGGCTAATCGGCTTGCTTTAAGTGGCTGTGTTTATTTTATCAATGAATGATAAGTTTATTATCAGCTCGTAAAAAGCTCATGAGTATTCATGGGCTTTTTTTAGTTTAACAAGCGATTTGTATTCACTCACAGCCAGATGCCTTAAAGCGCTTGACCCTAATTTGACATTGTTGTTATAGTCGATGACCATCAAATTGTTAATCTACTCTTCACTGACAGCTCAATCGCTATCTTTCATAACATATTTTGTGATGACTCAAACAAGATAAGGATATCTTATGCATCATGTTCAACAGCTCATCAATGGTGAGTTCAGCCAATCTAACACTAGCGAATGGATTAACATTACTGATTCTGCCACCCAAGACATCATTGCTAAAGTACCACAAAGCACCGATGATGAGATCAACGAAGCGGTCGCCACTGCCAAAGCTGCATTTGCGACTTGGCGCAAAACGCCTATCACCACTCGTGCGCGTATCTTCTTGAAGTATCAAGCACTCATTCGTGAGCACATGGATGAGCTTGCGCAAATTCTAACCGCCGAGCAAGGCAAAACCCTTGCTGATGCGCGCGGTGATGTCTTTCGCGGTTTAGAAGTGGTCGAACATGCGGCGGGTATTGCCAACCTGCAAATGGGCGACTTTGTCGAAAACGTCGCCTCAGATGTAGATACTTATAGCATTTGGCAGCCGCTTGGCGTATGTGCCGGTATCACGCCGTTTAACTTTCCAGCGATGATTCCGCTATGGATGTTCCCGATGGCCATCGCCACAGGCAATACTTTTATCTTAAAGCCCTCTGAGCAAGATCCGATGGTGACTATGCGCTTAGTGGAGCTAGCAGTAGAGGCGGGCGTGCCAGAAGGGGTATTGAACGTAGTCCATGGTGGTAAACCAACCGTTGACGCTATCTGCGATCATCCTGACATCAAGGCGGTGTCTTTTGTCGGTTCTACCGCAGTTGGCAAACATGTCTATGAGCGCGCAAGTCGGTCAGGTAAACGCGCTCAGTGTATGATGGGCGCCAAAAATCATGGCGTCATCTTGCCTGATGCCAATAAAGAGCAAACGCTAAACCAGCTCGCAGGCGCGGCCTTTGGGGCAGCAGGACAGCGCTGCATGGCTTTGTCAGTTGTGGTGTTGGTCGGCGCAGCAGGCGAGTGGATCGATGACATCAAAGCCAAAGCTGAAACTTTAGTGGTCTCTGCAGGTAAGAACGACAAAGATCTAGGCCCGCTCATCTCGCCTGCGGCAAAAGCTCGCGTTGAGCATTTAATTAATACAGGAGTTGAGGAAGGCGCAAGCTTACTTTTGGATGGTCGCAGTATTCAGGTCGAAGGATTTGAGAAAGGCAACTTCGTTGGGCCGACGATCTTTGATCATGTCACAAGTGAGATGCAGATCTATCAGCAAGAAATCTTTGGCCCGGTGCTTTGTATCATGCGCGTTGATAGCTTAGATGAGGCGATTGAGCTGATTAATAATAATCCTAACGGTAATGGCACTGCTATTTTTACTCAGTCAGGAGCGGCGGCGCATAAATTCCAGCAAGACGTCATGGTCGGTCAAATCGGTATTAACTTACCGATTCCTGTACCGCTACCTATGTTCTCATTCTCAGGATCACGGGCCAGTAAGCTTGGCGATTTAGGCCCTTATGGTAAGCAAGCCGTGCAGTTCTATACGCAAACCAAAACAGTCACCGCGCGCTGGTTCGATGATGAAGCAAGCCGCGGCAAAGTCAATACTACCATCTCAATGTAAGCTGTATTGTAAGCTAAATTTTGCCGCACTATTTAAGGATAACTGCATGGATTTTTCACTAACCGACGATCAAGTAGCTTTTGAGCACAGCGCTCGTCAGTTCGCACTAAAAGAGCTAAGACCCAACGCTGCCGAATGGGATCGCAGCTCGTACTTTCCTATTGAGGTCATCAAAAAATCAGGAGAGCTAGGGTTTTTAGGCCTTTATACCAATCCTAATTATGAGGGTTTAGGATTGCCGAGACTGGACTCAGCGATGGTGTTTGAGGCGCTAGCTTGGGGCGACACTGCGGTGGCTTCTTATATGAGTATCCATAACATGGTGTCATGGATGATTGGGGAGTATGGTCATGACGCGCTATGCCAGCAGTATCTGCCGAAGATGGTCAATGGCGACTGGTTAGGCAGCTATTGTCTGACAGAGCCTAATGCAGGCTCTGATGCGGCGTCCTTACGCACCAAGGCGGATAAACAAGGCGACTATTACGTCCTCAATGGCGAGAAAACCTTTATCTCAGGGGCGGGGTCAACTGATGTGTTGGTCGTTATGGCGCGCACTGGTGATACAGGTGCTAAGGGCGTTTCTGTCTTTGTAGTCGATGCCCAAAGCGACGGCATTGAGTATGGTAAAAACGAGCATAAAATGGGTTGGAAAGCGCAGCCGACGCGTACTATTAGCTTTAACAATGTCAAAGTCCCTGCATCCAACTTATTAGGTGCTGAAGGTCAAGGCTTTAGCATCGCCATGAAAGGCCTTAATGGCGGGCGTATTAATATTGGCATCTGTGCGGTAGGCACAGCGCAGGCCGCGCTTGAAACGGCGACGAGCTACGTCAAAGACCGCCAGCAGTTTGGCAAGCCAATAGCAGGCTTTCAATCCGTACAATTCAAGCTTGCCGATATGCTGACGCAAACTATCACCGCTAGGCAAATGATCTATCTGGCCGCTAGTAAAGTTGATAACAACGACCCGCAAGCGGCAACTTATTGCGCCATGGCAAAACGCTTGGCTACCGATTTGAGCTTTGAAGTCGCTAATGAAGCGTTACAACTGCATGGCGGCTACGGTTATCTCAACGAGTATCCGCTTGAGCGTCATGTGCGCGATCTGCGCGTGCATCAAATACTAGAAGGGACTAATGAGATCATGCGCGTCATCGTATCCCGGCAGATGTTGCAAGACGACGCTCTTAGCTCTTTGCGTTAGCAGCCTTTTCTAGCCCGTTTTTAAATTTTATAAAGTTTTATAGGTCGTTTTATGAGCACAAATAATCAATCTAATAATCAAAGCATTGCTTCTCCAGAGCAAGAAGCTGCAGTACTTTTTGAGACCGAAAAGACGCATTGCGGTCATCAGCTTGGCATCATGACACTGAACAGCCCAAAGTCGCTTAATGCCTTGAGCGTTGAGATGTGTCAGCTGTTATCACAGCAGCTCGAAGCTTGGCAGACGGACAGCCAAATAGTCGCCATTATTCTTAAAGGCGCAGGTGACAAAGCCTTCTGCGCTGGCGGAGATATTCGTAAGCTTTACGACAGTATGTCAGAGTCTGCACCACTGCCCAATCCTTATGCAACCGAGTTTTTTGGTCATGAGTATCGCCTCTATCGGCAAATGCAATTTTATCCCAAACCGCTGATTCTTTGGGGTGATGGAATTATTATGGGCGGCGGTATGGGACTGATGGCAGCTTGTAGCCATCGTATCGTCACCGAGCGTACTCGCTTTGCGATGCCTGAGATTACCATAGGTCTGTTCCCTGATGCTTCTGGTAGTTGGTTCTTGCAGCGTATGCCTGCTCATACAGGGCTGTTTTTAGGTCTGACCGGCGCTATGTGCCATGCCGGCGACGCCATCTTTGGTAACTTGGCTGAATACTATGCCCAAAGTGGCGATTATCAATCTATCATTGAGCGCCTAAAAGCTGCCGATTGGCGCGCGGAGATGGAGCAAGGCTTTGGTAGGTTGCCAAGTGTTACCAGCCGCGCTTTAGCGGCTCAGCCAGCGACTGACCTGCCTGAGAGTCATTTGGCCAAATATTGGCAAACCATCAATAAGCTTATGAATAGTGGCGGGCTGGCTGAGATTGATCATCTGCTACAAAACGATGACGCTCTAGCTAAGATTGATGCTGACTTTGCCGCCGATAAATGGACACAAAAAGCGCTGGCAACTTATCGTCACGGCTGCCCAGTAACCGCCGCTTTGACTTATGCGCTGTATTATAAAGTCAGCGCTTTATCACTAGAGCAAGTGCTGTATTTAGAAGCCAATGTCGCCGTGCACTGCGCAGCCAATCCTGACTTTAGAGAAGGGGTGCGCGCGCTGCTCATTGATAAGGATAAAGCGCCGCAGTGGTCACGCACATTGGCAGACTGCCTAAGCGCTGAGGGACAAGCGTATATTGAGTCGCATTTCGACAACCCTTATGCCCCTTATCAGCATCCCTTGCAAGATTGGCTTACCGCTGATGCTTTAGGCGCGCAGCATGTACGCTAGACTTTATTGAGTCAATAACCGATAACGACATCAAGGAATGATGGAATGAATAAAACTGCAAACGCAAGCGAGTCAGTCAAGGACAAAAAGCCTAACATCGCTTTTATTGGCTTAGGTAATATGGGCGCGCCAATGGCACAGAACCTGCTAAGCGCAGGCTACGCGCTGAGCGTCTATGATTTATCTCCGGCTGCGACCAAGCGTCTACAGCAAGCAGGCGCTAGGGTGGCAGATAGCCCGCAGCAAGCGGCTGCTAATGCGCAAGTGGTGATTAGTATGCTGCCCGCAGGCGAGCATGTGCTATCAGTGTATTTAGGAAGTAGCGAGAATAATCAAGAGCAAGCAGGCGGCGAACAGAAACAAGGACTGCTATCTCGTCTTGCTAAAGACACCTTAGTGATTGACAGTAGCACCATTGCTGCAGCAGACGCTAGGCAAGTCGCAGCTGCGGCAAGTGCGCTTGGTATAGACTTTTTGGATGCGCCAGTATCAGGGGGCACCGGCGGGGCAACAGCAGGTAGTTTGACTTTTATTGTAGGCGGCGAGGCTAATGCTTTTGCTAGAGCCGAACCTATCCTTACCGCCATGGGCAAAAATATCTTTCATGCAGGCGAGCACGGCGCCGGACAAGTGGCCAAAATCTGCAACAATATGCTGCTTGGTGTCTTAATGACAGGCACAGTAGAGGCGATAAACCTCGGCGTCAAAAACGGCTTAGACGCCAAAGTACTCTCGGATATTATGCTACAAAGCTCAGGGCGCAATTGGACACTAGAGGTCTACAACCCTTATCCGCAAGTGATGGATAATGTCCCCTCTAGCCATCACTATCAAGGCGGCTTTATGAGTAAGCTGATGCAAAAGGATTTAAACCTTGCGCTGCAAACGGCTAGGCAGACTGAGGTCGACACGCCAATGGCACAGCGAGCCGCGCAGCTGTATAGCGCTCATACTGGCGAGCATGGTGACAAGGACTTCTCGAGCATTATGGCTATTCATGATCCATCAGTACTGCCTTAACAGCGTAAAGACGTGAGCACATTTTATTAGGGACATGCCCTACAGTACCGCTACAGAGTGACAGCCACACCCACTGATTATTTCATTTCAAACTCATAGCACAGTGTTTGGATATCCTGCGCCGCGACTCTAAGTCTGGGTACGTGTGTCTGAAGCGCTTCTAAAGAGACGCGGATAGTAGGTGCATTTACAAATAAAGACGCCAAATAGCGTGAGTCCTTATCGAGTATAGGCACGGCTACTGATACGGTCTCAGAGATAAACTCTTCGTTGTCTATGCCGACGCCTGACTTCGCGATAGTGTCTAATTCAGCAGTTAAAGCATCAACATCGGTAAAGGTGTTTTCAGTAAACCTATCAAGGGGGAGCTGTCGCAGCATCTTCGCACGGGTTTGCGTAGGCAGAAGACTAAGATAGAGCTTACCCGTTGCGGTACACCACATTGGCGACTGAGAGCCGGCTGGTAAATAGATCTGGATAGGCAGATCAGTCTGTACGCGATTGGTATGTAGCATGCTCATCTGATGCGGTACAGCGATGCCGCAGCTCTCCTTTATATCATTCACCAATCCTTGTAGTATCAACTGCCGCTCCTGAAAGAACTGCTTTTGTTGCCACAGCTCTATACTCAGATTACGTACGCGCTTGCCTGGTATTATTCCGCCTCCTATATCCACGCCAATAAACCCTTCTTCGACCAAAGTCTGTATCAACCGGTGAATAGTAGGTTTTGGAATGTCTAAATCCTTTGACAGCTCAAGGGGTGAGAGCGGTCTTTGGGCATAAGACACGGCTTCTACAATCTCTAATACACGAGTAATAGATGATACTTTAGGCATAATATTGGCTCGATAGTTAATGGGTAGTCATTCATGCGATTGCTCAGCAGGCAACTCACTAATCTAGCTTTGCATAAAGAGTGTGGCTAGCTATTTCATCATCCAATTAGGGTATTATCAGCAAGCCATACTACTCATTTTGTCTCTATGGCTCGCTAAGATACATCATTTCACATAACACAACAAACCGTAGTAATTAGTTATATAAGCTACACTGTTTAAAATCTTATAATAAGCCAAAATAGCATTCAGTTACTTAGATATGTCATTAAGAGTTTTTAGCTTACCGATACGACACCACGTTTATTTATGCTTCTAAACGTTGTTCTCCGAGGTTACTCGCTTTGTAATGATGAGTTATTATTTACTAGATATATTGATACACTAATTATTCTGTCTTGACATATCTTGTAACACTAATGCACTTTATGACAGAGTGTAACGGTAATAATTACAATACCTACGTAATCTTTACATAATGGCAAACAAAAAGCGCTTCTTAGGGGATGACTTTTAGGGTCAAAATTGTTTTAATCTGCTCAACAAAATGATGGTTTGTAAAAACGCTAAGTCATCATTCACTGTGGGCAAGCTACTTCATATTTTTAGGAGATTAATGATGAAACTTATTAAACTTACGGCAGTATCTGCCGCTATTCTAGGCTCAACTGCTGCTATGGCTGCCGATCCTATCGTTGTTGTAGATGATAATGATACGGTTGCTTACCCAGTAGCTGCTCCTGCGTATCAGTATAACCAAGATGCGGGTATCGTCCGCAATACTACTGGCGCAGTCGTTGGTACAACTAAGACTCTATTTAACACAGCAATCAACCCTGCTGCTGTTAGTGCAGAGATTGGTACGCTAGGTTATGGCGCAAACCTCGCGTGGAGCATGAACGAGACTACTGAACTACAAGCCGGTTGGGCAGGTGGCGACGTATCTGATATCAAAGATGACTTTGATGTAGACGACATCAACTATGATATTGATGATGCAGATTTTAGTAACCCGTATTTAGGCGTACAGATGCGCCCTGCAGCGAACTGGTTTACTGTGGGTGCTGGCATCATCGTACCAGATAATGATTTTGAAGTAACTGCAAGTGCTGAAGGTCCAAACTTTAGAATTGATAACATTGATTACAATGCTGAAGACGTTGGTACCTTGTCTGGAACTTTGGAGCATCGTAATGATTTGGCTCCATACTTAACCGTTGGTTTCCGTCCAAACATTAGCGACAATTGGGGTGTGTTTGGTGAAATCGGTGCAGCCTACATGGGTAAAACCGATGCTACTGTTCGCTCAAGTAACCCAACAGAACTTGTCACAGTTACAGGCGGAGATGAAGAATTTGTAAGTGGCGCTGAAGTTGCAAGACGTGCTGAGCGTGAGCTTGAAGATAAAGATTGGTTAGAGTGGTTCCCAATTGTTAAATTAGGTGCAACTTACCGCTTCTAATTAAACAGTTTATCTGTTCTAACACTCTAAATAGCTAAATAAAAAAGCGATCTTCGGATCGCTTTTTTGTGTTTTAAGTTTGCTTAAATGGGGTAAGAGCGTTAGTTAAACTGAATATTACGCTAAATATTATTTATATCAGAATACTACTATCGTCTGATAGTTTGAAATATAAGCTACTCTACGCTGAGCGTCCTGGCTCAGCTCTATAAATAGCTCACGAGCAGAACTATTATTCTTAACAATACTATCAGCACTATTATCAGCGCTATCATATTCGATAAGTGTCTGAACTAGCGGTAGATCAGCACGACCTAAACCTGCTGCGAGTGTTGTTTGATTGATTTTGATCAAACTCTCTTTGATTTGCCATAGTAATCTGACCAGATAATCGCGTTTAGCGAGAGACAATTGCTCAAGCATAGCGATTTCACTGGGATGATAGAAACGTTTGGCGACTTGCCATGCCACGCTATTTACCTCGATATCTATACCAATAGCGCTGTCAAAGCTCAGAGCGACGGCTACTCTATCGGCTGAATGACTGAAGCACACATAGTGGCGATGGTTTTTGAGTCGATAGGGGAACGCTGACTCATCTAAAGTATCTGCTATGCCAAGCTCAGCGAGTAATCTATTTAAAAGTATGCGTACGCCAGTACGTTGGCTTTGACGCTTAATTTTTTTATTTAATAAATCTTGCTTTGTAGCACCTAACGAAGAGAAGTCACTGGCTGGGTTATAACAGGGCGACACGACACAAAACGTCTGCGAAGATAATGAGTCATGATCAAAGCCGCTAGTAGATAGAGTAATAGGCGTGAGGGCAGTCGAATGATCTCTCCATAATCGAGTGCCAATAGGCTGCAAGCGAGCAATAGCACAATAATGAGTCGCCGTAAGCTGCGTATAGTGGATATCATTCAGTAAGATCATAAGGGCGAGTTAATACTATTAATAATCATAAGCGTATTATTATGGCAGGTATGAAGGAGTAAGCGCAAAAATCCTTAGCTAATCTTATTGTAGAATACAAAAAAACCCAGTAATAATATTACTGGGTCAAAGTCAAAATACAGAATGAGATGAAAATAGGCTAATAACCAGTAAGCTGGCTATTAGTACGACAGCTCAGCGCGGCGGTTTAAGGCGTAAGCCTCTTCAGTGTTACCAGCTGCTGCAGGACGCTCTTCACCGTAGCTAATAATACGGATATTATTGGCAGCGACGCCTTGCGCTGCTAGATAATTACGTGCAGCTTGTGCACGGCGCTCACCCAAAGCGATATTGTACTCGCGGCTGCCGCGCTCATCAGTATGGCCTGCGATTAGCACCTGCGTACCTGGATTTGCGTTTAATAAGCTGACGTGTTGATTCAGTACGCTGGCAGCTTGTGCGGTGATCTCGCTACTATCAAATGCAAAATAAACGACCGCTTCCATATTGTCTGAAGCATCGACTACGGCTACAGGATTATCGACTACGACCGCACCAGTATAAACCCCTTGACCACCAGGGATACCTAAAGGCGCGACGACGACTTCAGAGGTAGCGCGTTTGGTGGCACAACCTGTAGTTAGGGCCACCGCACTAGACAAAACAGCTAGCGCAGTCATTTTGGCAAAACGGTTACTCAAAGAAGAAAGTTGTGACATTTGAAGCTCCTAAATAGGTAATTTGTTTGTTGTTTTATATATCGCACAATAAACTTAAGTCATTGAGGTCTATCATAAAATCAATGTTACGTTGTGTAAGTAGTATTACTGTAAATAATACCAAGGTTCGGTAAGTATTACAGTATGTGTCAGACAACTTAGTCTTCTAAATTTTTATTTTTTAATTTCAGCGAGATTATCGATAACACATATAGATAAACTAGAGCCATTGTTATTTTTTACCAGCGATACTTATCCCAGTTTTCAGGATTGGCCCAGTATTTACTATTTAGCCAATTGGGCAGGTGTTTATAATCGTACAGATTAAACTGCCAAAGGGTTAAAGAAGAGGCTGCTGGTAGCAGACGCTCAGCCGTAGGAGAGTCTATGGCTGTGATAGCCGTGTCAACTGCTTGATCGCCTAAGATATCGAACGGCATAAAGCCGTACGCTCGCAGGTCTATCTTATCCTTGACAGCGATTAACAAATGAGCGGCGTACAGATCCCTATAACGCATTATAGTCGGTATAAATTGCTGCAATTGCTCGGCTGACATAGTAGGTAGCCAAAAGCAGGCAAGCTCAAAACGCTGAGGACTATACTGATGACTAAGCTTGGCTAAAGTGCTTATCTCAATATCTGGTTTTATACTATTTTCAACTCTTTTCTCTTTAGCCTCATTCTCTTCATTTTCCTCTTTATCAGTATGACTATTCATAGCAAAGAGCTCTTGCTCGTCTTGTTTTTGCAGCAGTAGGCTGAGACTATCAGCTTGCTGGCTATCTTCAACTGCCCAGAGTAGTTTGGGTAGCTTGAGTAGCTTGGGCGATGTGGTTGCCTCTTTTGTAACCTCTAATAAAGAGGGTAGAAGGGCTTGAGTGTAAGCTATCAGCAAGGCTGGGGTAAGAGGAGGAGAGTTAGGATTCATAAAAGGCGCCAAAGTGGTTAAATCGCGAGGTTGCTCTTGAAATTTACTTATTGAGGCCAATGTAGCGTTAAAGCTTAGCAGAATCAAACTTAATTTAATGAGCGCGTTTAAATAAGCGGCAATGACGCCGTATAATAACAATAGACTCTAGCCTTCTTCAGAAAAACAATAGGATTATCAATGTCAACGACTCAAACTGATGCCAATATTATCAATGCAGACATGCCGGATGTTCCTACGCATATGCCCAGCAAAATCCATCTAAAAGACTATAAGCTGCCAAGCTTCGATGTTGATACCGTTGATTTAGATATTCAGCTGTTCGATGACCATGCCATCGTCGATAGCACTTTGGTGATGCAGCGGCAGAGCGATGGTGACTTAGTACTCGATGGCGAGGAGCTTGAGCTGTTATCTATCACACTTAACGATGAGGTACTGTCTAATGATCGCTATCAGCAAGCTGACGGTAAGCTTATTATTAGTGAGGCGCCAGATAAGCTGACTTTGCAGCTGCAAGTACGTATTTATCCGCATACTAATACTGCGCTTGAAGGTCTGTATATAGCCGGTAGTGGTAGCGATACGATGTTTGTCACTCAATGTGAGCCTGAGGGCTTTCGCAAGATTACCTTTTATCCTGATCGCCCTGATGTGCTATCTGTTTTTACTATCCGTATTGAGGCCGACAAGCGCTTTCCGACTTTACTTGCCAATGGTAATTTGATCGAAGCGGGTGAAGTTGCCGAAGATAACACCCGTCACTATGCAATTTGGCACGACCCAACCAACAAGCCCAGCTATTTATTCGCGAGCGTCATCGCTGATTTAGAAGTATTGAGTGATAGCTATACCACTAGTGAGGGGCGCGAGGTCTTGCTTGAGCTCTACGCCAAGAGTGATGATATCGATAAGTGTCATGTGGGTATGCAGGCGCTCAAAGACTCGATGCGCTGGGATGAGGTCAATTATGGCCGTGCGTATGATTTGGATCGCTACATGATAGTGGCGGTCAGTCAGTTCAATATGGGCGCGATGGAGAATAAAGGTCTCAATATCTTTAACACTGCTTGTGTGCTCTCAAGTCCTGAGACGACGACGGATGCGCGCAGCTTCAGTGTCAAATCCATCATTGCTCATGAGTACTTTCATAACTGGACTGGTAATCGTATTACCTGCCGTGATTGGTTTCAGCTGTGTCTAAAAGAAGGGCTTACCGTCTACCGCGATCAATCTTTTTCTGCCGATCAGCAGTCAAGCGCGGTGCAGCGTATCGATGATGTTGCCACTTTGCGCGCGCATCAATTCAGCGAGGACGCAGGGCCACTGGCGCATCCGGTACGTCCTGAGAGCTTCGTTGAGATTAATAATTTTTATACCACGACGGTATATGAAAAAGGCGCTGAAATCGTGCGGATGATAGCCAATACTTTAGGCCCTAAAGATTTTCGAAAAGGTACTGATGAGTACTTCCGTCGTTATGACGGCCAAGCGGTCACGGTTGAGGATTTTTTATCTGCGCTTAGCATTACCGATAGTAAGATTGAGGACTTTATCGATTGGTATCGTCAGCCGGGTACGCCCGTAGTATCTGGTCATCAAAGCTATGATAGTGATTCACAGACTTTGACAATCACTCTTAAGCAGCAGACGCGCCACGTACCAGGGTTTGATGCACCAAAGCCGCTACCAATACCAGTGGCGACCGCGTTATTTGACAAAGATTCCGGCGCTATCATTGATGAGCGTATGCTGATGCTTGATCAGGCAGAGCAGACCTTTAGTTTTGATAATATTACGCAAGAGCCAGTGGTTTCTTTACTGCGTGATTTTAGTGCGCCGGTGCAGCTCAATTATGATTATCAAGATGAGGACTTAGCGTTTTTGCTTGAGCATGAGACCAATGGCTTTAACCAATGGCAAGTGACACAGATGCTTGTCAATCGTATCTTACTCACTATTCAAGGCAATAAAAAAAGCAGTCCTGATATCTATCTGCAGTCTTTAGCGAAGACCCTGCCTAAGCTTGCGGTCACTGATGCTATGCTCGCGGCGCGTCTGCTCGATATTCCATCGGTGCAGGAGCTGGCCTCAGCCATACACCAAGACTACGATCCTAAAGTGGTCAAACAGCAGCGCAATGGCTTATATAAGCAAGTGGCGCAGACGCTTAAAAATGAGTGGACGGCTTTATATAATCAGTTGCCATTGCAGCCTTATTCCGATACGCCAGAAGCGCTTGGTAAGCGTGCCCTGCGTAATGTGGTCTTAGACATGGCATTGACCGCTGAAGTGGCTGGTGCAAAGGAGTGGGCACAGCAGCAGTATGAGAATGCTAGCTGTATGACCGAACGCTTCGGCGCGTTAAAGGCGATGGTGAATCATCGAGTTGCTGGTGCAGATAAGTGTTTAGCGGACTTTTACCAGCGCTTCTATGACAATGATTTGGCCATTGATTTGTGGTTTAGCATACAAGCCTCGAGCGCTCATGTCACCACACAAGATATCAAAGCTTTACTCGTGCATGATGATTTCGACTGGAACACGCCTAATCGGATACGCTCAGTGATTAGCGCTTTCACCTCGCAGCCGACCGTACTTTGGACCGCTGAGGGCTTGTCTCTTTTTACAGGGGTAATCAAAACGTTAGATGGCACCAATCCGGTATTGGCATCTCGCTTGCTACAAGTGCTAGCGCGCTGGTATACGCTAGCAGAGCCGACTCGGCAGATGGCGCAAGATGAGCTTGTCGCTTTGCAGCAGCAAGTCTCCTCTAAAAACGTAATAGAGACGCTAGATAGTGTGCTCAGTGCCGCAGAGGCTTCTGCTTAATAGCTCAGCCGGTAGAATACAAAAAGCTCATCTTAATAGATGAGCTTTTTTCGTTAAGCAATACAACTAGCGATAATGTCAGCAACTATCGATTAGGTAATATGTCTTTTACCGCGTCACGCAGCTCATGAAGAGCAGTCACTGTGCTGTCCCAGTCTAGGCAACCATCAGTGATAGACTTGCCATACTCAAGCTGACTAAGATCAGCGGTGAGCTTTTGATTACCGCCTTTTAGGTGACTCTCAATCATCATACCGATGATGGATTTATTGCCATTTCGAATTTGCTCAGCGACGTTGTTGATGACCATTGGCTGCAAATACGGATCTTTGCCTGAGTTGGCATGGCTTGAGTCAATCATAATCTTCGTGCTGGTTTTGCCTTTTTTTAGCTCGTTTTCTGCAGCTGCGACAGCGGTTTCATCATAGTTTGGCTTACCATTGCCGCCGCGCAGTACGACATGGGCATAAGGATTGCCTTTAGATTTAATAATCGACACTTGACCATCAGCAGATAGACCTAAGAAGCTATGACCTGCTTTGACCGCTTGCATAGCGTTGACAGCGACAGTCATACCGCCATCGGTGCCGTTTTTGAAGCCGACAGGGCAGGACAAGCCTGAGCTCATCTCGCGATGCGTCTGACTCTCAGTGGTACGAGCGCCAATCGCTGACCAGCTGATAAGATCTTGCATGTACTGCGGCGTATTCGGATCGAGCGCTTCGGTCGCACAAGGCAAGCCTTTTTCGTTCAAATCGATCAAAAGCTTACGAGCACTGCGCAGACCTTTTTCGATATCGAAGCTGTCATTCATATCTGGATCGTTGATCATGCCTTTCCAGCCCACAGTGGTACGCGGCTTCTCAAAATAGACTCTCATCACCACAAAGATGCTGTCTTCGACTTCTTTGGCCAATACAGCCAAACGATCCGCGTATTCGTGAGCGGCCTTTATATCGTGAATAGAGCAAGGGCCAATAACCACAAATAAGCGCTTGTCTTTACCATCCAAGATGTCTTGAATCGTATGACGGCCTTTGAGTACGGTTTGATAGGCGGCATCGGTAAGAGGTAGCTCAGTTTTTAGCTCAGCGGGGGTGACTAAAGGGATGAATTGGTCAATGTTCACGTCATCAATGTCTGCATTGTGGGTAACTGTTGTTGTCATGGGTATCTATCATTTAGCTGATTTGTGGGAATAATCATTATGAGGACAAAAGTGTGCGTTGACAAGGGTAGCTGTGCAGTTAATTGACTGATAACTGGAATGTGAAAACCAAAATTTTGTTATACTTGTTATTTTATGATTATATTATTCTTTATTTTTATCATTATTAAAGGTTTGTCATGACTCGTTTTGCTAAGCCTACTCAAGCGGATGAACAGCGTGCACCCTTAGGTGAACAGGCATTATCCTCAGTGCCATCAAAAGCACCATTAACACCACCATCGTCACCGCCATTGGTCATAGGGATAGTCGCCGGCGAGGTATCGGGGGATAGCTTAGGGGCAGACTTTATGCAGCAGATGAATAATCTGCGTGATGATATTGTTTGGGTGGGAGTGGGCGGACCCAAGATGCAAGCGCAGGGGCTACAGAGCCTGTTTCCTTTATCTCGGCTAGCCGTCATGGGTTTGGTTGAAGTGGTCGCGCAATTATCTGATCTTTTTAAAGCGCGCCGCGAGCTTTTAACTGCTTTTATGGATGCTCAGATAGATTGGTTTATTGGTATCGATGCGCCTGATTTTAATTTACGCGTCGCTAAGAAGCTCAAACCAAAAGGCGTGTTCTGTGTCCAGTACGTCAGCCCCTCTATTTGGGCATGGCGCGAGTCGCGTATCCACGGTATCAAAGAGGCGACTCATTTGGTGCTGTGCTTGTTTCCATTCGAGCTGCCCGTTTATGAGCGCTACAACCATCCGGCGATATGTGTGGGCCATCCGCTACTTAGAACGCTTGATACTGAGCTGACTGAGACGCCGACCAATCAGCTACGCAGTGAGCTGGTTTGGCAAAACGATGGCTTACAGCAGTTTTTTAGAGAGCGTTTTGAGGCAGTCAGTCAGCTTATCTGCGTCATGCCAGGCTCGCGCCGCAGTGAGATTACTGCTATTTTACCTTTGATGCTCGATGGTATGCAAAAACTGTTGTTAGTCGATCCCAAGCTGTGTTTTATTATCCCGACAGTCGATCAAAATCATCAATATATCGTGCAAGACGTGATAGATAAACGCTCTGAAACCCTGCGCGATGCTATTGCTGTAGTCTATGATGAGAGTCAGCCGAGTTTTAGTCAGCAAGCGATGGCGGCCTCCGATATGGTTATGCTCGCTTCGGGCACTGCAACGCTTGAAGCTATGCTGCTTGAGCGGCCTATGGTAGTTATTTATCAGCTTAATCAGCTGACTTATCAGATCGCTAAGCGCTTGGTCAAAGTTCCTTATGTTGCATTGCCTAACATATTGGCAAATGCGCCGATTGTGCCTGAGCTTATTCAAGAGCAGGCAACGGGCGAGAATATTTGCCGCACGCTGACTAAGCTTTTACAGCCGCGGGCCTATAATGAACAGCTACAGCATTTACTAGCGACTAAGCGCAATCTGCAGCAGCAGAGCAACCATGACCCCGCCAATAGCGTGGTCGAGCAATGGTTTGCCCAAATGAGAGCGCGTACCGCTCGCGATGCAACGTTCTAACAACCTCTCCAATCCTTATGATATAAAATAATTCCAGTGATAAAAATGAGTATTAATCCCCAAGTTTTGCCTATCGACACTTGTATTGAGCACATCACTATCAAAGGTCAATACACGTCCTTAGCCGCCCCTATAACATTAACTGGACAGTTACTTCTGTCGCAGCTCACAGCTGAGTATCCGCCGAGAGCGGTGCAAAGTGGCAGCTTACCCACATTACAGATAGGTATTGATGAAGCAGGGCGTGGGCCTTTGTTAGGGAGTGTCCATGTTGCGGCAGCTATTTTACCGAAGACTTGGTCAGATCTTATCGAAAACCAGCCGCTAAAAGACACGCCTTTATCCATCTTGACCGACTCCAAAAAGCTCAGTGAAAAAAAGCGCGATACTCTTTATCCTTTAATACAACAGCACGCGCTTGGATATATTATCGCAGATATTCCAGCAGCGGTTATCGATCAGTTAAATATCTTGCAAGCGACAATGCTCGGAATGCGCTTATGCATGGAAGAATTGCTAGAATCATTGGTTAGCAATGCTGCGAATATTCAAACAAGCCAAGTTGAGGTGTTAATCGATGGCAATCGCTGCCCTGAACTGAATTATGTTAAGTTGTCTGAATTTGGACTGTTCTCATCTGCTATTGATTGCCAAGCTTGGGTAAAAGGAGACGCGCGGCATACTAGTATAGCGGCAGCTAGTGTCTTGGCTAAAGTTAGCCGCGATCAGACGATGTACGCTTTAAATAGCAAGCATCCTGAGTATGCTATTGCTAAGCATAAAGGCTATCCGACTAAGGCGCACCTGCAAGCTATTGAGACTCATGGCGTGCTAGATGAGCACAGACGTAGTTTTTCGCCCATAAAACAAAGGTAGAGTATGTGAGTCGTCCATCTACACTGATATGTTTACCCTATAGTTATGCCACCACTATCATGTGAAATAGCCTAAGCATAATGAGGCAAATGTTTGAAATATAACATATTTTGGATATAATTAATTTAACAGAAAATGTCTCGTCACTATTGAAAACTGTTTGTCTTACGTTTATAGTTTGTAACTAGAGTCTAAACAGTATTCTAGTATTATCAAACATTAAGGACTGATGATGGTTTCAACATTGGCAGCGAAGCGCCTAAGCGCACTACTTTTTTCTGTTTTATTTCTAGCAGCATGTGGCGGCGGCGGGGGCAGCGATTCAGACACGAGTTCTGGCGCAGATGAATCTGCTGAGCCAAGTGTACCTAGTGAAGTAGAGAGTGATATTATAGTTTCAGACCCAATTGTTTCAGACTCAGATACGCCTAACACTGATAAGCCAAAGGACGAACAAGATGAACCAGTAGATCCCGCCCTACCAATCCCACCTACAGCAGATGATAAAGACCCGACTACCCCTCCAGCGACTCCGCCAGTAAGCAATAACCCTCAAGCGGTTTTGATCGCAAATAATGAGTTTAGTATTGCTCGTACCAGCTGTGGCCTTGGCGGACTGCAAATGGATAAGGAACTCGCTAGTATCGCCAGTCAGCATAGTCGCTATATCCAGCATGTGTTTGCGAATAGCACCCCAACCGTTTTTAATCCTCATTATGAAAATAAGATCAGTAATAACACTGATGTCACCGGCCAGAACAATCCATTTTTTGGCGGGGTTAGTTTTTCTGAGCGACTCGCAAACGCCCAGTACGAGAATCTAAAATACGGTGCGACTGAAAATATTGCCCAGACGATTTACTACAGCTCTTTAGGGACGCTTATCAGCGCTGATAACGCTGCCAGCTCGATGGCAAAGTCATTATTGGCAGCGCCTTACCATCTGCGTTCATTGATGCGAGCAAGCTCAAGCGTAGTCGGAACTGAGGTGGTCAGTTACAAGCCTTTTAATAAGGATCCCGAAAAAAATCAGGGTTATGTATTAGTCACTCATGCAGCAGCGACCGCGGCAAGTGTAAATGATACGGCATCAGGGATTTTTACTTATCCTTGTGATGGTGTCACTGGCACAGTTACTGCGCTATACAACGAAAGTCCTAATCCATTTAGAAATCCAAATGGTGGGCCTCCTACTAGAGATTTGCGAACTGATCCAATTGGTCAACCTGTTTATATCAACATGCCTTCAGCTCAAAGCATCAAAGTGCGTAATGTTGAATTCCGTGATTTGAAACGTAAAACGAATGTATTGGTCAAACTGTTGGATAGTAATGATGATCCGTTTAAAGGCACTAATTTTGAACTACCAGCAAACGAAGCCTTTATCATGCCGCTCACAGACAGCCTAAAAAGCTGTGAGGCTAAACGTACTCAGAATCAAAGTCAGCAGTGTGGACTGTACGGTAATACTGAGTACCGCGTCAGCTTCGATGTGTTAGTCGATAATAAAGATCTACAAAGCAAATCATTTATCTTTAAAACCGGCGCTGTCAATTATTAGTCGCTGTGGTTAAAATAAGCAGCTATAAGTAACGCTGAGATCCATTGGCTTTATAGCGTTAAGATTGATAGTCAAACGCACTATTACAATGCACCGTCAATATTAACGACAAAACTTATGACTAAAAGGGGAGTCAGTGAGCGCTAGATCTTCTGCTACCATGCCGGTGCTATTATTGGCTTTACTATTGCTAATACCTGCCGATGACGGAGTAAATAGAGCCTATCTACCAGCACTTTATCTACAAGATGTAAAAGCGGCGATAGCACATCTGCAGTTAGAGAAGGTGTTTGCAGCCTTAGGGATAGAGATCGATGAGCAAGCTGATACGAGTATTTTAGCCCAAAAGGATAATGAGTTAAGCTCAGGTGAAAAGACTCAAAACCATGATAGTAATGACGATAATAACAGTAACGAAAACATTAACGTCGATAATGATGACAATGCATCGGCTATAGCCAATAAGGTGTTTAATGACGCTAGAAGCCGCTGTGGCCTTGGCGCTTTATCGCCAGATGATGAGCTTAAACAAGTCGCGTTAGGACATGCGAACTATATTAAATACATTTTTGCTCATTCGCAGCCCTCGCTATTTTATCCGCACTATCAAAACGAGATCAAAGATATTAAAGCGGTTACTAGCAGCAATAACCCGCATTATAGCGGCCTAGATATCAAAAACCGTTTATTCAATGCCAGCTACGCCAATCTAAAGTATGGCTTCACAGAAAACATCGCACAGAGTATATATTACCATTCTGCAGGCGAGCTACTATCAGCAGAAGCGATAACCAATTCGATGGCTAGATCCTTGCTTGCCGCGCCTTATCATCTGCGCTCGCTGATGCAGCCAAGCTCGAAGGTCGTTGGGACGGCGGTCGTCGCCTACAAGCCCTATAATAAAGACACGCGCAATAATCAAGGCTATGTGCTAGTCAGCAACGCCGCTGCTACAGCTGACACGGTGGATGCTAACTATTCTGGTGTTTTAACTTATCCGTGCCAAGGCGTAACCAGCACAGTAACGGCTCTTTATAACGAAACCCCAGACCCAGTAAAGCATACCGGCCGCGACTTAAGTACCGATCCTATAGGTCAGCCTATCTATATCAAAGTGGCAGCAGCCGACACTATTCAGATTATCAACATTCGCTTTTACGATGAGCTGCGCAGAACAGCGATACCGACGCAAGTGCTTAATTATCAATCAGATCCTTACCTCAATACAGACTATGAACTGCCCAAAAACGAAGCTTTTATCTTACCTATCACAGACGCAGTCGATAGCTGTAAGGCTAGTATAAAGCAGACAATGATAAAAAAAGCAAACAACTGCGGCTTGCAGGGCAACACTGAGTATAAAGTAAGCTTCGATGTCATCATAAATGACCAACGCCTGATCAGTAAGTCGTTTAGCTTTATGACAGGCGAGGTGAACTACTCATAAATGAGCAGTCATCGAAAACTGAGTTGTCAGCATAGCCTTTTAATTATAATCTTTTAAGTATAGACCTCTAATCTGCGCCTAAAATGAAGAGCCCGGCTGCTGCAAAAACTCTTTTTCTTTGTCAGTAGACTCTCGGCCCAAAGTCTCATTACGATGCGGATAGCGACCAAATTGCTCAATAATATCTTTATGACGATGCTCAAACCCTAATGTACTTTCATCATTAAGCTGCTCAAATAATGGCAAATACTGCTCATGAATGGCTAAGGATTCAGAATGCATAAATGGCATGATAGTAAAGCGTCGCCATTCCATCGGTAAGCTATCAAAATGCGGCTGCTTGATCGCTTCTTGCGCAAGCACTACTGCCATGCCGTCTTGTGAAAAAGCACAAGGCTTGCCGCGGCATAAATTACGCGAGAACTGATCTAAGACAATAATCTCCGCCAAGCGTCCGGCGAGATTGGTAATGGAGCTATTGGCGTCGGCTTTATTGTCACCGCGGCGCCAGTGAGCGCACTCACCATGTATAGCTGCTTGCCAAATTTTTCCAAACTTTGACTCAATACGCTGATCAAAATCGTCGTTTTTCTCAAACCAGTAAGGCTCGTTGTCTTCATTAAACCAAAATTCTAATACGGCACGCGCATCAGCATTGATATGTTGTAGATTAATATCTTCAGCATTTATTTTATTATGATTCGCTTGACTAGCGCTGGTAGAATAATCGGTTGAGAGCGACATAAGATATTACTCCTAGTAATGAATTTAGCTTACTATAACTTAAATAGTAGCTGCGGTCATGATGTTAAAATGTAGTACCCCTTGTGCTTGCAAAAGCGAATATAAACCTTATTATTAGTCGCTACGAATGACCATCTGCCATCTGCTTCGCCTCTTTAACCTATACTATTCCACTTTTTTGCTTATCTGATTTAGGCTGCTTTATATGAATTCAGTAAACCCATCCTTAAAGGCTTCCAAAGTGTCGTCTCAATTACCAGCGACCCCTTATTATTTACTCGATGAGGCGGCAATCGTCAGCAATATGCAGATTATCGCGCGTCTATGTGAGCTATCAGGAGCCAAGGCGTTGCTCGCGCTTAAGTGCTTTGCAACTTGGGGAGTCTTTGACGCGATGCAGCCCTATTTGCACGGTACAACTTCATCGTCACTCAATGAGGTGCGTTTAGGTTTTGAGACGTTTGGCGGCGCGCAAGATAAAGAGACGCATGCTTATAGTGTGGCTTATAGCAGTGATGAGATAGATGAGGTATTGAGCTATGCCGATAAGATTATCTTTAATTCTATCTCGCAGCTCACCGCTTTTAAAGAGCAAGCCTATGCACAAAACATTCCTGTAGGCTTGCGTCTGAACCCTAAGACCAGTAATTCTTCTTTTATCATTGCTGATCCAGCGCGCCCGTTTAGTCGTTTGGGCGAGCATGACAAAGATAAAATTGCAGCGGTGCTTGCTGATATTAGTGGCGTGATGATTCACAATAACTGCGAGAACGATAGCTTTGAGGCGTTCAGCGATAGTTTGGCAGATATCGAAGCGAAGTTTGGTGATGTTTTAGCTAAGCTCGAGTGGGTAAGCCTCGGCGGCGGTATTCACTTTATTGCGCCTGATTATCCATTAGAAAAACTGGCCGATAGGCTAAAAAGCTTTAGCGAAAAATACGGCGTGCAAGTCTATCTTGAGCCAGGCGAGGCGAGTATCCATAGCGCGGGCACGCTCGTAACAACGGTGCTCGATACGCTGCACAATGAAAAAAACATCGCAGTGGTTGATGCTTCTATCGAAGCACATATGCTCGACTTATTAATTTACCAAGAGTCGGCAGCTATCGCGGCTATCAATGACGAGGCCGTCGATATCTTGCCCGCTGCAGAAAGCTGTAATCAGCAGGCGCTAGAAAATACCATCGTTTGTGGTCGTTCTTGCCTAGCGGGTGATATTTTTGGCGAGTATGCGCTAGCGGATAAACTCAAGGTAGGCGACCAAATAAGCTTTGCTAATGCCGCAGGTTATACTATGGTGAAAAAAAACTGGTTCAATGGCGTGAATATGCCAGCCATTGTAATTCGCCGTTTAGATGGCAGCATTGATATCCAGCGTGAGTTTGATTATCAAGATTATAAAGCGAGCTTGTCTTAATTTTTACTCGCTAGATAGTGCTAAAAAAAGGATAAAATTGTTATAATTGCACTAGGTAAAGGTTATAAGACAAATAGTAGTTTTTGCCCGACGGGTGTATGGGTTTTCCTCGGTCTTCCTTTTTAATTCATACACATCATTCATCTGTTACTGTTTTGCATAGCCACCTCTGTGGCATCGGCAGGAACACAAAGGAGGATTGTTCATTGAACATAAGTCAAACCAAGCTTAATAAAAAAGACGTTCTTATTATCGGTGCAGGCGGCGTGGCGCAAGTGGTCGCGCATAAATGTGCCATGCATAATGACGTACTCGGCGAGATTCATATTGCCTCGCGTACTAAGGCCAAGTGTGATGAGATAGCGCAAAGCGTCCATGACAAAAAAAGCTTTAAACGTCCAGCGACGCTGCACACTCATCAAGTCGATGCGATGGACAGTGCAGCGCTGATCAAACTTATCAACGACACGAGTATTGAGATCCTTATCAATGTCGGCTCAGCCTTTATTAATATGAGTGTACTAGAAGCTTGTATTGAGACGGGAGTAGCTTATATCGACACTGCCATTCACGAAGATCCGCGCAAGATTTGTGAAACCCCGCCTTGGTATAACAATTATGAATGGCAACGCAAGCAGCGCTGCGCTGATAATAATGTCACTGCTATCTTGGGCGCAGGGTTTGATCCGGGCGTGGTCAACGCTTACGCGCGCCTCGGCTATGACATGATGGATAAAGGTTCAGTCACTGATATCGATATTATTGATATTAACGCTGGCAGCCATGGTAAATACTTTGCAACCAACTTCGACCCTGAGATTAACTTTCGCGAGTTCACCGGCACAGTTTACTCTTGGCAAGATAGCCAATGGCAAACCAACGATATGTTCGAGGTCAAGCGTACCGATGATCTGCCTGTCGTTGGCGTGCAAAACAGCTATTTAAGCGGACATGACGAGATTCATTCGCTATCAGCCAATCTAGATGTACCGAATATTCGCTTTTGGATGGGTTTTGGTGAGCACTACATTAATGTCTTTACCGTCCTACAAAGTCTGGGCTTGCTCTCTGAGCAGCCAGTGACGACTGCCGAGGGGCAAGAAGTGATTCCGCTCAAAGTGGTCAAAGCGGTATTGCCAGATCCTAGCTCGCTTGCACCTAATTATACAGGCAAGACTTGTATTGGTGATAAAGTCAAAGGACAGATAGACGGTGTTGATTCTGAGGTGTTTATCTACAACGTCTCTGACCATAAAGAGGCCTATAATGAAGTGGGTAGCCAAGGTATCTCCTATACTGCAGGCGTGCCACCCGTCGCAGCCGCTATGCTTGTCGCGACTGGGGAGTGGGACACCGGAAAGATGGTCAATGTCGAGGAGCTAGACGCTAAGCCATTCATTAATCTACTCAATAAGATAGGTCTACCAACGCGTATCAAAGATAGCGAAGGCGATAGAGCGCTCGAATTTTAGGTTAAATATTAGTTTTATAAAAAAGCTTATCTGTTATAGATAGGCTTTTTTTGTAGACGCTGATATAGTTGATTAAGCTGATATATTTAATTAAAAAATATTAATAAGGACTAACCAATGGCAAAAATCCTAATTATTTTGGGAGCTATATTAGTAGTAATAGGGGCTATTTGGCTAGTGTTTCCAAGCCTGTTTTCGTGGATAGGCAATCTACCAGGCGACATCAAGCACAGCTCTGGCAATACCAAAATTTACTTTCCAATAATGACGATGATTGTGATAAGCGTTGTAGCAAGCATTCTGCTGAATCTATTTAATCGCTAAAAAGTCATGTCAGTTTTAGCCTAGAGTTTCGTTAAATTTTCTAAGCAGCGCTAGCTAATTCTGCTATAGTGAAATGACTGTATCGCGTTATATGATCGGTACTATCTATTAGTAAGCTATTAGCAAGGAGCTAGTAAGCTATTAGCAAGGAGCGCTTTTCTCATGGAATTTGACTATGTCATTATCGGCGGCGGCTCAGCAGGATGCGTGATGGCCAGCCGCTTATCAGAAGATCCAACTATCTCAGTGTGCCTATTAGAGTTTGGCGGCGACGGCAAAGATTTAGCCGTACGTGTACCTGCAGGCGTCATCATGATGATGCGCGACAAGCCAGTAAAGATCAACAACTGGGCATTCAATACTGTACCGCAAACCCAGCTCAATAATCGCATAGGATATCAGCCGCGCGGACAGTGTTTGGGCGGCTCATCCGCTATCAATGCGATGGTCTATACTCGCGGTAGTGCCAAAGACTATAATCGCTGGGCAGATAACGGCTGCGAGGGTTGGGGCTTTGATGATATGTTGCCTTTTTTCAAAAAAGCCGAAAACAATATTCGTGGGGGCGACGAGCATCACGGCGACTCAGGTCCCCTGCACGTGTCCGAGTTACTGAGCCCGCGGCCTATCTCTAAAGCCTTTGTTGATGCTTGTGTGGCTAATGGTCTCGATGCCAACGACGACTTTAATGGTACAAAGCAAGACGGCGCGGGCCTATATCAAGTCACCCACTTCCATGGCGATAAGCAGGGCCAGCGCTGTTCAGCCGCTGCTGCTTACTTGCACCCTATTGAAGAGCGTCCGAACCTCACCATCATCACCGGCGCTATGGTATCCAAGGTTATCATAGAAGATAAGCGGGCCACGGGTGTCGCTTACGTCAAGCATGGTGAAGAATATACGGTCAGCGCTCTCGAAGAGGTGCTACTATGCGCGGGCGCGTTCGGCTCTCCAAAGACGTTGATGCTATCAGGTATTGGTCCAAAACAGCACTTAGAGCAGCACGGTATCGAGGTGATTCAGGAGTCGCCGGATGTTGGCGGTAACTTGCAAGATCACTTGGATGTGGTGTTTGATTATAAGGTCAATACCAAAGACATCATCGGTATCGGCCTAAGCACGGTTGCGCAGATGACGTCTGCTTTAGGACAATGGCGCAGAGATGGGACGGGCATACTATCGACCAATTATGCCGAAGGCGGCGCTTTTTATAGCGCTACGGATAAGACGCCAAAAGAC
This sequence comes from Psychrobacter sp. Ps3, assembly GCF_022129275.1. Lineage (NCBI taxonomy): Bacteria > Pseudomonadati > Pseudomonadota > Gammaproteobacteria > Moraxellales > Moraxellaceae > Psychrobacter > Psychrobacter sp. Ps3. Next base: position 4,466 of record NZ_JADQAL010000030.1, on the reverse strand, counting down.
TGGCCTGACACTCAGCTGCATTTTGTCATCTCGCGTGTGATTAATCACGGACGTGAGCTGAAGTGGGGTTACGGCGTTTCAGTACACAGCTGCTATTTGCGCCCTGAGAGCCGTGGCACAGTGAGACTGGCGTCAACCGATCCTAGCGAGCCGCCACTGATTGATCCCAATTATTTGTCAAACGACAAAGATGTAGAGTTTATGGTCGCGGGCGCCGAGCGTGCTCGCGCTATTATGGAAGAAGCGCCTCTTGCCAAGTTCATCACCGAGGACTATGCCGCGCCTTATATCAAAAAAGATGGCTTGCTTGGTTATATTCGCAATAAGTCCGACACCATTTATCATCCTGTCGGTACTTGCCGTATGGGCACAGATGAGCTGTCGGTTGTCGATACGGATCTGAAGGTGCGCGGTATTGAGGGCTTACGGGTGATTGATGCGTCGATTATGCCGACACTGATTAGCGCTAATACCAACGCACCAACCATTGCTATCGCCGAAAAGATAGCCGAACAAATGAAATCAGAGCGTCATAGTAGTGAAAGCGTACCGACGCAGATCACTAACTATGCCAAAGCTGAGCACGTAGCAGCAGGGTAATCAAGCTTTTGAAGCTAAACAAGCTATTAGAGTTTAAATAAAGTTTTCTAGTGTTTTAATACTAGAAGGCTTTTTAAGTAATCACAATTTTATCTTAATAGTTTTTATCATCTGCTTAAAAGGGCAATATAACGCTTTAACCGTAGGTGATATGAAGCTACAAACCGTCATAAAGCATGATTCGTTTTACAAAAAGCTAAGGCATGACTAGCAAGGGAGTATAGAGTTGTGCACTAAGAAGATGTAACAAAGTGATTTTGCAAGTGATATTTTAGACCTTGCAAGCAACATTGAGTTTATGAGATATCAATTGGGGGTTTATGAAAATAGGTGATAGCAAAGAAAATAGGTTTGCAAATATAGAGCAGAGCAGCATGAACGGTTATGCACCAGAATATACAAAAAAAGAAAAAATAGTATTATTAGCTAAATATCTTACTATTGCAGCCGGTTCGATAGCTTTGATTGAGTGGTACTTACTACCCAAATTTAGCTTGTATATTGATAACATCAGTTGCTACGATTATAAATGGTTCACAGGTTTTGAGATTATGTTCTATGGATTGTTTGTAGGATTCCCTTTAGGGCTAGCAATAATATTGTTTTGTTTAGAAGGATTCAGAAATCTTAAAGTACTCCAACTAAATCAAAACCCTCTACCTAATGAGAAGGTTTGGAAACCGACCAAGTATAGTTACGGTTTAAAAGCAAAAGTAAAACCAATTGGTTTCTTTACTCTACTGACTTTACTGGTGCTGTTGAGTATTCTTGGCGCATATAAAGCAAGTCAGCTCCTCGCTAATGATACTCTCACAGACGATGCACCCTGTTTAGTCTAACTATAGTGATAATGCTCAAAGCAAGAGCCTAAATATAGCAGTTCAAGTAGAATGATTTAGCTCAAGCGCTATCGAACTAAAACTATCAATCCTCAACCTGCCTTTTATTACTCAAATAAATCAAATAAAGCGCGCCCGTCAGCCGAATCCCAAAAATACTGCTAATCACCTGATTTTCTCTCCTAAAGGCCCTAGAAATGCCGCTTCAGTGGCGAGCGCCATACCGCCCGATACTACGAATAACAATACCAAGATCTGCTTCATAGTCTGCCTTTATGAATCTTAGGGTTGAACGTTTTAAATCGTGCAATTGATAGTTTAAGTTTAAAAGCATTTCATAGTTTCGACGCATGTATTGTAGGGAGGGCGCGGGGTAAAGACAATAGTAACCGCGAGTGTTCATTTCCAATTAGCGATATAGAAAAATCAGTGACTGCGTAAACTGAGTATGAGATTCTATATAGTTCATGTTTTTGTTTCTGGTTTGGTATCGCTAGTAGATGTCAGCGTTAATAAGTGCTTACTTACGAATGAGAAGCGATTTGCTATACTGTCTTGTCAATAATGAGCATCGATAAAAATTTTGATGTAGAGATAATCCGAGTAGGGGCCACTAAATGTCTGATAGTAATTCGAGTGCTATAGTAGGACTGCAAACCTTAACATTACACTCAGAAACCGATACCCAATTAGTAGCGCAGCAGTTGGCTACGCTACCGATAGAGGGCAGTGTATGGCTATCCGGGGACTTAGGCGCAGGCAAGACCACTTTGACGCGTTATTGGCTACAAGCGTTAGGTCATAAAGGCGCGGTTAAAAGTCCGACTTACACCTTAGTGGAGCCTTATCAGATTGAGCAAGAGAATGGCTCTGTAAAGCCGGTGTATCATGCTGATTTATATCGATTGCAAGACCCAGAAGAGCTATCTTTTATTGGTTTTGATGAGTATCTTGATGAGCCAAATGCGCTAGCTATTATAGAATGGGCGAGTCGCGCCGATAGCTATTTGCCGCCACCGGCTATATTTATCGATATGACGGAAGCCGATGACGGCGCGCGGCAGATTGAGTGTCGTCTCTCAAAAATAGGTCAAGCCCAAGGCTTAGACTTATCCACTTTGCACTTATAACTCTGCACTCATAATTCTGTTATGCTAGAAAATACCGCCATTAGTCGTATAAAAAAACTCTCGCCGCTACTGATCAATCAATTGGCGGCAGGCGAGGTGGTGACGCGTCCGGCCGCTGTGGTCAAAGAGCTGCTCGAGAACGCTATCGATGCCAAAGCCACACATATCGAGGTACATATCACTCAAGGCGGTATGGGAATGATACAGGTCGCGGACAATGGCGCGGGTATCCATCCAGATGATATGGTAATGGCCATTACTCGCCACGCTACTAGCAAGGTCGCTGATGTTGCTAACCTACAAGGTATCCGTACGTTAGGGTTTCGCGGTGAGGCCTTAGCCGCTACGGCTGCAGTCTCACGCCTGACTTTGATCAGTAGTCATGATGACAATGGTATAGGTCGACAGCTGCAAGTCTCAGGTGTACTTGCTGAGGAGCCGCCCTTGACGCCAGTGGTGCACAACCGCGGCACCACAGTCACGATTAAAGATTTGTATTTTAATGTGCCTGCTAGGCGCGGCAATCTAAAGTCTATCGCTACTGAATTTGCTCATATTGAAACCATAGTCCGTGAGGTTGCTTTAGCGCGTGCTGATGTGACGCTCGTTCTTTTCCATGATAATAAAAAACGTATCACCCTATCAGCAGATCGAGACGATGATACGACTAGCAGCGCCTCAGTAGCTAATATCCGCCAACATCTCCCTATCTCTCGACTAGAGCAAGCGCTAGGTTTAGCGCTACAAGAGAATGCTGTAGAAGTTGCTGTAGATTTATCAGGTCTACAGCAGCAGTACGCTGACTCGAGCAATACAAGTCCATCAGCAATGACGCCAGCGCAAGTTAACGGTTGGTTGTGGCCAGCTATGCAGCCGCAGCCCAATCTCCCAAAGCTAATCTATGTCAATGGACGCTTAGTCAAAGAGGCCATTATCAGCAATCAGCTCCGGCAATTAGCAGCAAGTGCTGAGATTGCGGCGCTGGGGTACGCGTTATACTTTGAGCTGCCATTATCTTGGTTGAATGTTAATGTGCATCCTAGCAAACAGCGCATCAAAATCAGCTCTCTCAATAACATCGTGGCGCATCTGAGTTATGCTATCAGCAACAAGCTCAAAAGCGCAGTGATAGACTATCCTTCGTTAGCATCATCAAGCCCAGAATTATTAGAGGACGAGATAAACGAAAATCAGCCTGATGACAGTGGGCATAATTTTTCGGCTTTTAAGCCGCAAGTACAGTCTGTTAAGCACTCTTATCAGCACTCACAAGAGCCAGATACAGTTGCCAGTGGTGCCAATCAGGTAAATGACAACGCTGCGATAACGACAGCAAGCGATAAACAGCCCAGTACTCCCTCAGTATTACCTACAATAAGTGGCAAGCGTTCAATGCCTTTGCCATACTGTTTAGAAGTGATTACTGACTTGTCAGAGTATGAGCTTGGAGCTTCAGAAGATCTTGTAGGCGCAGTGAACGATAATGTCCCTAGCGCTTTGTCACCTTGGCTATTGTTTTATGCTTTAGTGCACAATCAAGGACAATTAATGGTGATAACAGAAGCGGAGTGGCATCAGCGGTTCGCTCGGTTATTTACAGCCAATGATTATCGGCAGTCTCATAAATCAGCCAGTCAGTTGGCAATAAACCAAGAGATTAATGCGCAGATTAGCCATTACGCGGCACAAATGTCGACGCCAGATTTGCAAGCTTTTACCTCAGATATTATAGAGATACTCACGACCAAAGCCATTGTACGGACAGACAGCAAACCGTTAATTGGCTTATTATTATCGTCCGCTTTAGCTTAATCGTATTTAGCTTTACGCTGTCACACTCTTTATTAGGGCGTGTTGAACATTCGACCATGGCACTGACAGAGACTATTTTTTAGGC
>NZ_JADQAL010000029.1:0-37395 GCF_022129275.1 Psychrobacter sp. Ps3 | reverse complement strand
CCTAAAAAATAGTCTCTGTCAGTGCCATGGTCGAATGTTCAACACGCCCTAATATAGCTATAAAATAGCGAGTGGTTGCAAACTCTACTCATGCAACACCTTATAAATCGTCTTGGCAAGTACAGGTCCAATGCCGTTGACGCCTGCCAGCTCCTGCTGCGATGCACCCAGTAGTTGCTGCATACCGCCAAAGTGATTGAGCAGATCACGGCGACGCTTTTCGCCCAGTCCAGGTATCACTTCTAACACTGAAGAAGAGCGGCGCTTATCGCGCTTTTTACGGTGCGCGGTAATGGCAAAACGGTGCGCCTCATCACGAATATGCATCAGTAGATGCAGCGCTTTACTGTCCATAGGTAGATCAAGCGGCTCATGGTCTAAGAAATGTAGCACCTCGAGCCCTGCTTTACGTCCCTCGCCTTTGGCTACGCCAATGAGCAAAGTATCCCCTAAGATTCCAAGTTCTGTCAGCACTTCTTTAGCGATACTCATCTGCCCTTTACCGCCGTCAATCAGTAGTAAATCCGGCAACGGCTGCTTTTTATAACGGCGGGTCAATACTTGCTGCATCGCCGCATAGTCATCGCCGCCGACAATATCGTGAATAGCATATTGACGATAGTCGCGCCGGCGCGCCCCGCCCTGATCGAAGACCACGCAGCTACCGATAGTCGCCTCGCCCATAGTGTGCGAGATATCGAAACACTCAATGCGATCGATGGCTCTATCGGTGACATCAGCGAGCACATCTTTTAGAGCATTGAAGCGCGCATGCAGCTCAAGATAATCACCAAGCTTAGTCTTTAGCGCATTGCTAGCATTAAGAGTGGCCAAATCTAACCATTCAGCGCGGTGTTCGCGCACGTTAGTCTTGATGGTGACTTTACTACCGAAATGAGTCGTTAGCGCCTCGCTGATGGCTTGTTGATCGGGTAGTTTGTGGCTTAAGATAATCTCGCTTGGTAAGTCGTCAGTCACCTGAAAATAAAACGAGGTAATAAAAGCGGATAAATTATCAGCGATAGGCTCGCTGCTATCGACATCAGGGAAGTAGTTCTTGCCACCGAGCACGCGCCCGCCGCGGACCGTCAGCACATTCACTGTTGTCATGCCAGCTTGGCTAGAGATGGCGATAACATCGGCCTCACCTTGCACGGTATAGACCGCTTGCCGCGCTTGCACTTCGCGCAGCATCGATAGCTGGTCGCGATAAAACACCGCTTTTTCGAAGTCCAACGCTTCGGCAGCGCCTTCCATTTTTTCGATCAAAGCACTATGGATATCGCTAGAGTCGCCTTTTAAGAAACGAATCGTATTATTGACATCCTCGAGATACTCTTCTGGCGACACCAGTCCCACACAAGGCGCACGGCAGCGCTTGATTTGATACTCCAAGCAAGGACGCTTACGCTGCTTAAAAAAGGTATTAGTGCATTGACGCATTTGAAACATCTTTTGCATTAGCACTAGCGTCTCTTTTGCTGCATGCGCTGAAGGAAAAGGCCCAAAAAAACGGCCTTTTTGATGGTTGCCTTTGCCGCGGCCATAAGCCAAACGCGGATAGGGTTTATCAGCAGAGATAAACACATACAGATAAGACTTATCATCGCGCAGCAGCACGTTATAAGGGGAACGGTATTCTTTAATGAGGTTTTGTTCGAGTAGCAGCGCTTCGGTCTCACTACGAGTAATGATGGTTTCGATATTATGAATACGCGCAACTAAAGCCCGAGTTTTTGGATGGTCGATAGTCTTAGCAAAGTAGCTATTAACGCGGCTTTTTAATGATTTGGCCTTACCCACGTAGAGAATATCACCATTTTTACCCAGCATTTTATAGACGCCTGGCAAGTTAGGTAAGCGCTTGATTAGGTGCTTTAAACGAGCTTTTCTATCGTCTTTACTCTCTACTTCAACAGTATTTTTACTGTTGTCTGCACCCATATTATCGTTTGCACTCATACTGTCATTCGCACTAGCCCCTTTACTAGTAGCACTTTTGACTTCACTACTAGTATCGCTGTCAGTATTCGATTTTAGAACTTTAACCATAACCACTAAAACTCTCGAAGGGTTTGAATTACTATTATTTATGGGGAGCTGCCGACTAGATTACAAGATGAAAAACAACAACCTTATCAAGCCATTATCTGCTTTATTGGACATCTATAATATCTATCCTACCTAAATATTTATCTTACTTGAGCATTTCTTTACCAAAACACTAATGCAAAAAAAGCCAGCGCTAAGCTGACCTTTTTATTGCTACAACCTATTTTTGTTTGAGCAGTATTATTTGAGCTGCGACAAAATAGCAACCTCGCGAATATAACTGGCTAGATCTTGCTCAGACTCTTCCATCAGCTCATCGTCTTGCATATGTTTGGCGTACTCAATCCACAATAATAGCTGGTACAGGCTGTTACGCTCAGAGGCCGTGTATTGCTTAATGAATTGCTTAAGCGTGCTCTCATCATTGATATTGAGCCTGCCGCGCCAGCTTTCTATCTTAGCGACTTGCTCATTCGGAAAAAACGCCTCAAACAGCGCTTTGACAAGCTCGTGACGGTTCTCTTCGCTGATGAGTTTACCGACCCGCTTAGTCTGACGGTTACGCGCATTAGCACTAGTAATATCAGCTAAAGCCATCAATTCCGCCATAAAATAATCACTGGCTGGCAAGGCTTTTAATTGCTTTTTGGATAAATTGGCTAAGGGTATCGATAACGCTTGTAGCCGCTCGTGAGATTTTTTGAGTTCGGTACGCGAAACGCGCATGTCTTGTTCTGACCAATCAATCATAACAACTCTCTAAAAATAGTAAGGATAAACGATATAAAGTAGCGACTAAAATAAGCGACTACCAGCGATTTTTTTCACGGTGCTTAGCGACTACGGTTAGCTCTTTTGGTAGATGCTGGGTCAAATGACGCTGTAGCTTTTCAGTGATAAAAACCGAGCGATGCTTGCCGCCTGTGCAGCCAATAGCGACGGTTACGGTATGGCGATTATTATGTAAAAAATTGGGCAGCCAGCGCGTAAGAAAGTGAGCAATATCCTCGCTCATTTCACTGACCTCTGGATAATCCGCAAAAAACGTGGCAACCTCACTATCTAAGCCAGTCGCGCTACGTAGATCGGCATTCCAGTGCGGGTTAGGCAAGATTCTAACGTCAAAGACGAAGTCAGCGTCGATAGGCGTGCCGTATTTAAAGCCGAACGATAGTAAATTAATGACGACTTTGTTTTCTGCCCCAACTTGATCACGCAGGCGCTCTTTGAGCTGATGGATATTAAGCTTGCTAGTATCGATAGTGATATCGGCGCGGCTAGCGATGGGCTGTAATAATTCAACTTCCTTTTGTATCGCGGCGGGTAAGTTATATCTAGTATTTTTGATTCCATCAGCATCTTGCGACATTAGCGGATGTACACGGCGCGTGGCGTTGAAGCGGGCAACCAAGATATCTTCTTGCGCGGTGACGTAGATTACTTGTACTTTTGCCTCGCCATAGCGATTATGTAGCTGCTGCTGGATCGCTGCAAAGTTCGACAAGTCAGCTCGCGGTGAGCGAATATCGACACCCAGTGCCACCCGCTTGATGTTACTTTCGTTGACAAGCTTATGCGCCGCTTCAGGCACTAAAGATAACGGTAAGTTATCAATAGAGTAATAGCCCAAATCTTCCAAAGCATTGAGCACTGAGGTCTTGCCTGAGCCTGAGCGCCCAGAGATAATAAGCACGCTGAGCTTATCGCTGTTAGATGATGGCGTTTGAGCATTTGCGCCGAGCTTGTCCACTTCCATGCTATTACCTTAATCCATAAGCTGATTAATAAATACCGTTACTGCGCTCTAAACGACTGAGCTCACTGTCTCTATCCTACGCTATTTATTTGACGATAATATGACTATTTGACCAATGGGCGGTTTAGTAGTACCAATTGATTATCCAGTAGCCTTGCCTGCCCTAAGGTGGCTGCAACTAGAATAATCAAGTCTTGCTGATTTTCTTTGAGCTTAAACGCTTCAAAATCGATAGCTTGTAGATCAGTCGTTTTTACTTGTAGATAGTCTATCTCAAACCCAGCTTGTGTGATGCGCTGAGCCGCCTTTGTTAATAATGATTGCAGTACGGACTCATCAAAACTATCTGCTGCTATTTTTTGCGCTAATTGCTCAGCCAAATCTTCTAGGACGTCATGTAACACAGGTGCGGTTTGTCGCTCAGCAGCAGTTAAATATTGGTTGCGCGAAGATAACGCTAAGCCGTCTTGTGCTCGTACGATAGGCGCGCCGATAATCTTTATCTGATAACTCAAATCTCTGACTAACTGCTTAATAATCGCTAGTTGCTGATAGTCCTTTTGACCAAAAAATGCCACATCAGGCTGCACAATATTAAACAGTTTTGCGACGACAATACCTACGCCATCAAAATGCGTCGGCCGTGATTCACCGCACAACTGCATGGCTATATTACCTGCCGTAACCTTGGTAGGCGGTGGCAATTGCGGATACATCTCATCAATACTAGGCGCAAACACATAATCGGCGTCTACGCTTGCAAGCTTGGCCACATCAGCTTCAAGAGTGCGCGGATAGCTATCAAAATCCTCACCAATGCCAAACTGAGTTGGGTTGACAAAGATACTGACCACCACGATATCAGCGTGTTGTTTAGCCATTTTGACCAGTTGTAAGTGTCCAGCATGCAAATTACCCATCGTCGGTACTAAGGCAATACGCTGCTGACTACGCAGAGGATTTAAGGTGTCTTGCAAGCTTGCAATATGATGATAAATGATAGGCATCACAGGGTCTTCTTTTGGTATCGGATAATATTAATCAAACTGATGCTGCGCCTGCGGAAAGCTGCCTTCACGTACCGACTGCTGGTACAGCGCAAACGCGCCTTCGATGCTACGTTCCGTGTTGCGCTCATCAGTTAAGAAATCATGAATAAATCTTGGCGCGCGCCCATGCACCATGCCCAGCATGTCATGCATCACTAACACTTGACCGTCGGTATCTGCGCCAGCGCCAATGCCGATGACGGGTACCGCGACTGCCTCAGTCACTGTCTTAGCAAGCTCTGCAGGTACGCACTCTAGTACCAATAGCGCCGCGCCCGCTTCTACCACTGCTTTGGCGTCCGCTAATAATTTGTCTGCCGCTTCATCGCTGCGACCCTGAATCTTGTAACCGCCAAAGACATTGACCGACTGCGGCGTTAAGCCTAAATGTACACAAGTTGGCGTACCGGCTTGCGCTAAAGTCGCGACCAAACGACTCAGCTCACGTCCGCCTTCTATCTTGATGACATGCGCGCCTGCCTGCATCAGCTGACGGCTATTAGCGATAGCCTCAGCTTCAAGCGCATAGCTCATAAAAGGCAGGTCCGCTAAGATCAGCGCTTGTTTATTACTACGGGCGATATTCGCGGTATGGTATGCCATATCGTTTACAGTAACTGGCAAAGTCGACTCATGACCTTGCACCACCATACCTAAACTATCACCAACCAAGATAGTATCAATCTCAGCCTTCTCCATCATCCGCGCAAACATGGCGTCATAGCAAGTCAGGCAAGTGAACTTAGTACCGTCTTTTTTGAACTTTTTTAGCGTAGATAAAGTCGTCATATGACCCTCAATGACTTAAATAAAAGTATTTTGAATAGCTAATAAAGATAGGAGCGAGCGGTGACTTTTAGCGTAGCTTTTTGCACTTATTCAATAAGCTTAAGGCCGCTCCAGTCTGCACTCAATGGATGAGCTGAGAGTGGCTGGCCCTTAATCATAAGCTCAGGCGCTAGCTCGCGTAGCGGCACTAACATAAAGTTGCGCTCATGCAGCCCTGCATGCGGCACTATCAACGCCGGCTCATCGATTTGCTGCTGACCATAAAGCAAAATATCAACGTCCAAACTACGCTCGCCCCAACGGCGCACACGCTCGCGCTGTGCTTGCTTTTCTAGCTGCTGACACAAAGCAAGCAGCGCTAGAGGCGCTAAAGTTGTCTTTATTTCCACCACAGCATTAATAAAGTCGGGCTGATCTTGCGGGCCCATTGGCGCTGACGCATAGTAAGAAGACACTCGCAGCTCACGTATGTCTTGATGCTGCTCTAAGCTGATCAGCGCTTGCTGTAAATGCTCGATAGGCGAGCCAAGCTTATTAGCTAAGTTACTGCCTAAGCCCAAATAACAAGTGATCCAATGGTTACTCATACGCCCCTTCACTCAGCTTATCACTATCAAGCATTATCGGTACTGTTTTTGCTACTATTTTTAGTGCTAGGCTGACGGCGTCGGCGTTTGGCTGGTACCGCGCCTTTATGAGTTGCTGCTGTCGCTGGCGTAGTATTAGCTTTAGGATGACTAGACTTAGCGGCGGCTGGAGTAGCGGATTTAGTAGCTGGGGCTTTCTTCTCGGCTTTGGCAGCAGTGTCTTTTTTAGCAGCATTGCCGCTCTTAGAAGCTTTGCCGTCTTGCAGCGCTTTATCTGTACTGTTATTTGCTGCAGGTTCAGATAAATTTAACGGCTTACGGCGACGCTTGCTAGGGACAGGCTCGCTACTTTTAGCACTCGCTACCGACTTTGGCGTTTGCGGTACTGACATAGTGGCTGAAGCTTCTAACTGCTTAGCTTCTGATTGCTTAGATTTTGACGGCTGAGCTGGTGCCTTGTCAGCTGCTGATTGAGCGCTTTCTTGATTGTCTGCAGTGGCTTTATTTTTGGCAGAGACTTTACGGCCGCTAGATTTCACCGTCTTGCTAGCGTTAGCATTGCTATTCGTGCTGTTATGATTGACTCTATCTTTATCAGCATTATCGCTACTATTTTCGCCAGCCAACTGTTTGTTTAGCGGTGGCACGACTCTTTCATGTTCAATCACAAACAACGGCTTTTGCGCGGCAGGCTTTTTATGCGACTTTTTAGTCGCGGCTAATGACAATTGCTGCAATTGTTCAAGCTCTTGACTATCTTGTTGCAGCTGCTCAGGGCTAGCGCCTTGCTGAGCCTTATTCTGAGTGCCCGTTTTATCACTATTGCGGCGGCGACGACGCGAAGGTACATTGGCAGTATCATTTGCCGATTGATTATTATGACTTCGACTGACTTTGACTTGGTCGGGATTGCTGTGAGCAGTCGCTTGGGTAGTATCGTTTTGCTTTTGACGATTACGCCCGCGTCCACGTTGACCTTTTTTGTAAGCGCCGCGGCGGATATTTTCATCAAAATCAGCGATGGCTTGCTGCTTGTCTCTCTCGGACAAGGTTTGATAAGTCTGCCACCACTCACCCATGCCATTGGTAGACTCGGATAACGGATGCTCGCTATCGCCGCACTGCTCACGTAGTAATAAAAAGTCAAAACCGGCACGAAAGCGCGGATGCTCAGCCAATTGTTCAATCTGCTTGTTACGCGGCGCCGCCAGCTTCGGCTGCAAAATCCAAATATCACGGATAAATTGTTCAGCGAACTTCGGAATGGCAGTCTTGATGCGCTGACGATCGATCACTTTACCTGCGGCATGTAGCTGCGCATCGCCAAAAGGCATATTACGGTTTTTGGCTTTTTCTAGCTGATGCAGGTAATTCTCCCACAATAAAGCGGCGTAGAAGAAGGCAGGGTTGATACTCTTACCAGCAGCAATACGCTTATCAGTGTTGATAGCGACTTGTTGTACTAATGGACTTGGCTCTGCAGGCGGATAGATAAACAGGTTATCGATAGCACCATATTCGAATAAAAGCGGCAATAGCGGTACTAGATAGCCGCCAGTAAACATCTTTTGCGTCTCGTCATAGAGACGGTGCGGCGAGATTTGCTCAAGCAGTGCCCAATTACTTTCGTGGAACTGCTCGGAGAGCTCTTTGTCAAACTCAAAGCCTAATTTGGCCTTAAAACGTAGCGCCCGTAGCAAGCGCACAGGATCTTCTTCGATGCGAATAGGCGCGTGACCTAACAAGCGAATGATTTTATTGTCAATATCTTCAAGCGCGCCGCAAAAATCATGGACTACGCCTTTTAGCGGTTGATAATACAGCGCATTCATTGAAAAATCGCGACGGGCAAAGTCTTGTTTGATATCGCCCCAAACATTGTCACGCAAAATCATACCGTCTTGATTGGTGCTTGCTTTATTATTGGGCGGGCCACGAAAAGTGGCCACCTCAATGAGCTCACGGCCCGAATAAACATGCGCTAGCTGAAAGCGGCGACCGATAATGCGGCAGCGCTTACCAAAGACATCTTTTATCTCGTATGGCTTGGCATCGGTAACCGCATCAAAATCTTTGGGCGCAAGCCCTAATAAAGTATCGCGCACTCCGCCGCCGACGATATAGGCATCAAACCCAGCTCGCGATAAAGTGGCAATAACTTCGGTAATGGAATTGGGTAATTCAGATTTATTCAGTTCTAACTGCTTGGCGGCACGCTCGGCCATGCATCTACTCCTCGCCGGTATTCTGTCGTTCCCGATAAACACAGCGTTTATCAGGCAAACACATCGGTTAGTTTAACAAATTTTAGGCTTGATTGTTGTATTATGACATTTACTTACAGCCGATTTGCTAAAAAACTTATAACCGATAGCAAATAACAGAGCTACTTTATTAATATAGCTAGTTTTTGGCAGAGATTTTGGCAAGTACTCAAGGCGTAGCGCTTTTGACTGAACTGCCGAATTAAAAAATGATTTAACGCCTAATGCTGCACCCGCATGCGCGCTCGGTTGTTTGCTATGGTTTTAGCGCCGATACCTTTTACTTTCTCTAGCTCATCAACGCTTGTAAACGGGCCAAACATCTCACGATACAGAATAATCTCTTGCGCTTTACTGCTACCAATACCGTCAAGCGTTACCAGCTCACCCTCGCTAGCACTATTGATATCGACTACGGCCTGCTCACGCGCTTGCGTTTCATAATTCTCTTGCGCTAATAGATACTCATAAGCCTGCTTTGGATCTGCATAACAAACCGCTGCTTGCACCTTAATTATCATAAAGCATAGGATTAAAACAGACAAAATAGCACTTGACCCAAGGCGTGAGCGTTTATTATGGTTTTGCACACCTCGATAGTTGATAAGCTTATAAAGCGCGTTCATGTTGTTTGGCGGACTCCCAAAGTGCATCCATCTCATCGATATCGCTCTCTTCCAAGCTTTTACCACAAGCTTGCAGCTGATCTTCGATATAACCAAAGCGCGACTTAAATTTATGAACGCAAGTTAAAGTCGCCGCTTCTGCATCAAGATTGAGCTTACGCGCAACATTGACTAAGGCAAAGACACAATCACCAAGCTCTTTTTCAATATCACTACTATTGGCTTTTATCTCAGCCTTGGACTTGCCGGTAATTTCAGTTTTTAATTCATCGATCTCTTCTTCTAGCTTTTCAAACGCGCCTGCCACTCCTTCCCAATCAAAGCCTAACTTTGACGCTTGGCTTTGTACTGACTGCGCTTGCATCAGCGCACTACCTGCCTTCGTCGCATCCAAACGCCGACGCGGTTTGCCCCGCGCTTCGTCGACTTGCCGCTCCTCCGCCTTTATCTCATCCCAGCGCGCTTTTACCGCAGCCTCGTCTTTAAGACTCTCCGCTTCAAACACATGCGGATGACGACGAATTAACTTCTGTTGCAAAGTGGTAATCACGTCACTCATATCAAAACGCCCTTGCTCCGCATAAAGCTGACAGTGAAAAATCACTTGCAATAACACATCGCCAAGCTCGCCTTTGATATCCTCATCGTCATCAGTCTGCACCGCCGCGCCAAGCTCGTACGCTTCCTCTATCGCATAAGGGATCAGGCTGTGATTGGTTTGCTTTTTATCCCAAGGACAATCGCGCCGCAGCCGTGCCATTAAAGCCAGTAAATCGTTTAATTCACCGGTGGCAGTGGGTGTGTCTTTTACCGGCTGCGGTGGTAAGGTTTTAGTCTGATATTCATTAACTTGTGAATTATTATCATCGATAGTTATAACCATAGTCACTCTTATTTTTATCGTTTAACACTAATTACTTAAAGCCGCTTACAAGTTAGTGTACCATTGAATGCTTATTGAAGAATAACAATGCTTTTCACTTTTAAGCCTAGGAATATCTGTTTTATGTCTACTGTCAATACTACCAGCTACCAGCCTACGACTACCTTCGATCCTATCACTATCGGCTCGTTTAAAGCCTACGATATTCGCGGCGAGCTTGGCGTGACTCTCGATGAAGACATAGCCTACCGCATTGGTCGCGCCTTCGCGCAAATTTTATCGCAGCGTATTGATGATGACGCTGAGTTAGAAACGTTAAAAAAAGCAGTGGTCATAGGCTGCGACATCCGCGACTCCAGCGAAGCCCTAAAACAAGCGACTATCGCCGGTATATTGGATGCCGGTGTTGATATTATCGATTTAGGAATGACCGGCACCGAAGAGGTGTATTTTGCTACTAGCCATTACCAAGCGTTAGGCGGTATCGAAGTCACCGCGAGTCATAATCCAATTAACTACAATGGTCTAAAGTTGGTTAAGGAGCACTCAAAACCCATAAGTGCGGACGATGGTTTAGCTGAGATTCAAGCCTTGGCTGAGTCGGGTGACTTTGCTGCGATCAAGCAAAAAGGCGAATTGGCAATACTAACGGATAAAAGCGCTTACATCGATCACGTGATTGGCTTTATCGATATCGACAAGCTCAAGCCGTTAAAAATAGTGATTAATTCAGGTAATGGTAGCGCCGGTCCCGTCGTTGATTTACTGATTGATAAACTCGTGCAAGCTGACGCGCCTATTGAGATCATCAAACTGCACCACAAGCCTGACGGCAGCTTCCCTAATGGTATTCCTAATCCAATGATCTTAGCCAACAGAGAGTCCACTCGCCAAGCGGTATTAGACAATAAGGCTAATGTAGGCATTGCCTTTGACGGTGATTTTGATCGTTGCTTCTTATTCGATGAGACCGGCGAGTTTGTCGACGGTAGTTATGTGGTCGGTATGCTCGCGCAGGCCTTTCTTAATAAGTACCCAAATGAGTCCATCGTTTATGATCCTCGCGTTATTTATAACACCGAAGCGGTGATTGACGATCTCGGTGGCAAGGCAGTGATCAGTAAGTCAGGGCACTCTTTTATCAAGCAAGTCATGCGTGAGTCCGGAGCGGTTTATGGCGGCGAGATGTCGGCGCACCATTATTTTCGCGATTTCTTTTATTGCGATAGCGGTATGATTCCGTGGCTGTTGACCATTGAGCTGTTATCAATTACGGGTAAAAGCTTATCAGAACTCGTCAACGGCTACATCAGCGCTTATCCAAGCTCAGGCGAGCTGAATTTTCGCTTAACCACGCAGGATGCGCAGGCGATTATTGAGAATATAGAAAGTAGATTTGCAGATGAAAAACCCAGCAAATCTACTCTAGATGGGCTTAGTCTTGACTTTGGCGATTGGCGTTTTAATTTGCGGGCTTCCAATACTGAACCCTTAATTCGGCTCAATATAGAGACTCTTGGTGATAAAGACTTACTGAAAGCCAAAATCAATGAGATTGAGGACTGGCTAGCTCAGCAAGGAGCGGTTCCGGCTTAATATAGTCGAACCACTATTAAAGTGTTACAGCGTTAGACTCGTTTAGCCTACTACTGTAGTACTTGCACTCGTCTGCCTTGTACCACTTTTAATATTGATTGACTATAACGGATTAGGCAACGTTTATGCAAAAAGATAGAGTCATACAATCTGTGTTTCTAGTTTGTAGGCTGGAGTAAAACCCAGCCTACGCCAATCAAATGCTTTATTTACAATTGGGATAGCTTTGTGGTCTTATTTCGCACGCCCAATACCTGCATAAGCGCCGACAAGCGCGTTTATTTGCGGGCGTGATAAAGCATTTTGTGCATCAAATATCGGCATAGCGAATTGGTTGAGCTGCGCGATGTCTAGCTGATGCTGCGGCGATAGGCTAATAATAAAAATCGCCTGCGCGTAAGCGAGCTGCTCATAAGGACTATCAAGCAGTTGTAGCAGTGGCTGCTGCCCATAGTCCTTGGCAAGCGAGCTTTTGGCTTTATCACTATAGACTAAGGTTTTAATGTTATAAGACCATAGTAGCGCCAGTAGCGGATGGATAGCTGAGCCTGTGGTACGCCCTGAGCCTGACTTATAGCTACCGCCCCAAATCATCACGGTTTTGTTATCTATAAAGCCATCATAATGCTGCCAGAATTTGCGGAAAATCAGCTCTTTTTGGTCATCATTGATGTGCAGTACTGACTGCAGTAAAGGCATATTGACGCTATTGTCTTGCGATGATTGCTGTAGCTTGTCAAGCTCAGTTGGTAGCGTATGGCCGCCAAAGCCCCAACCTGCCTGCAGATAGCTACTGCCTACCCGTGCGTCTAACCCCATAATACGGCTGACTTGACCGATATCCACTTGTTGACTGTCCGCTAAGCGCGATAGCTCATTCATAAAGCTCACTCTCGTCGCTAGCATCGCCATAATACTGCTACGCGCAAACTCGATAGTGGCAATATTAGCATGATGATAAGCGCGAGCATATTGTAGTAACGGCTGCAGCACAGTTAGCTGATGACTACTCTCAGGCGTTTTTTCGCCTAACAGCCACAGCGAGGGTTTGAGCATTGAGCTGTAAGCCTCACCATCTTGCAAAAACACAAACGGCACATAATAGACCCAAGCGCGCTGCAAGCTGTCTGCTAACTTCGTGATATGACCAAGCTTTTCGATACCACTCATAATAACGGGCGTCGTCTGCTGCTGACTATGATTAAAAGCTATTACCCAGTTATCATCTGTCCAAACGCTTTTGATACTCTCCAAAAATAACCAATAGCAACTGACTGATAAGGGCGTCGCTTTTTGTTCGTCTGGCGATTGGCCAACTTTGCCTTCATAACTTTGAATAAGTTTATCCGCGCTAGCCGGTAATGCACATTGAACGATTTGCTGCTGCTGTCCATATAGCTGCCATAGTGCCTGTAAATGCCGCTCAAAGCCATACTGCTCAACTTGCTGCACTAACAAGTCTAAATCGGCATAAATGTGCACCTGATGATCTAGGCTCGCTAACACCACCGCGCTAGTAATGGCTTCGATACTATGACCGATGATCACGCAGACCTCAGATGACTTGTCGTTCAATGCGTGATCATTATTAACAGCAGACTCAGAGCTCATAGCATTCCCTTAATTATCGTTTTCTCAGCCGCAAAGTCGACTCTCATTTCTATACTTTGTCTTGCCATCGTTATTCAAATAACTGCTTGATATGCGCAAGGAGCTGATTGGTAGAGCTATCAAAAAGCGCGGTGCTGTCTTGTTGCATTGCCTGATAGACAGTTTCGGCCATCTGCTTACCCATCTCAACCCCCCACTGATCAAAAGGGTTGACGTCCCATATGCTCGCCATCACGTAGACCTTATGCTCATATAATGCAATCAGCTCGCCTAAACTGTGCGGGGTCAGCTCATCGAGCAGCAAGGTCGTAGAAGGCTGATTGCCGCGATAATGCTTGTATTTATCCGTAGTACAAACCGTCGTACTGACAGCAGCGACAGCAGCGTTACCGAAGGCTAATACTCGGCTCTGCGCCAAACAGTTAGATAAAGACAACTCATGCTGATGCTGTAGTGAGCTGTTTTGCACCTCATCACTATAGTGACGCACGCAAGCGATAAAGTCGCAAGAGACATGCTGAGTGCCCTGATGTAGCAGTTGATAAAACGCGTGCTGGGCATTGGAGCCAATCTCGCCCCATAAAATCGGGCAAGTATCATAGTCGATATGAGTACCGTCATGTGTCACTGACTTACCGTTACTCTCCATCTCCAGCTGAGTCAAGTAGCTTGGCAAGTACTCAAGCCGACCATCGTAAGGCAAGACGGTATGCGCGTGTATCTGTAAAAAGGTACTATTCCAAACCGCAAGCAAGCCTAATAGCACTGGTAGATTGTCTTTGAAGTCCGCGCTAGCAAAGTGCTGATCCATACTATGAGCGCCAGCGAGCAGTTCTCGAAACTGACTCATACCGATACGAATGGCAATCGCCAGCCCAATCGCTGACCATAAAGAAAAGCGACCACCGACCCATTCCCAAAGCTGCAGCTGATGCTCAGGATGAATGCCCCATGCCGTCATCTTGGCGCTGTTGGCAGAGATACCGATGAAGTGACGGCGTAGCACGCTATTTTGCGAGCCTGAATATAGAGCCGCTGTCGCTAATAACCAAGACAGTGCTGTTTGGGCGTTAGATAGCGTATCAACGGTGCCAAAAGATTTAGAAGAGATGATAAATAGCGTCGTCTCAGCATCTAAACGTTTTAGCAAGTTATCGAGCTGCGAGCCATCCATATTAGAGACGAAATGCACGATAATATCTGTATCAGCCCACTCATCTAGCGCAGACGTTGCCATTAGTGGGCCTAAGTCTGAACCACCGACGCCGATATTGACCACATCAGTGATGGCTTTACCCGAAAACCCGCGCCAAGTACCATTACGAATCCGCGCCGATAAACGCTCAACTTGCTGTAAGCTGTGATGCACATCACTGACCACGTCCTGCTCATTGACGACTAACTCTGCGCCCTCAGGCAATCGCAGCGCAGTATGTAGTGCCGCACGCTCTTCGCTAGTATTGACCATAGCGCCTTGTAGCAAATCTTTGATACGCGCTGATAGCTCACAGCTCTCAGTCAAATGTAACAAACTTGCTAATACCGACTCATCGATACATTGCTTGCTATAATCCATATACAGGCTACCTGCCTGCGCGCAAAAGCGCTGCGCTCGACTGCTATCCTCTGCAAACAGCTCCGCTATCGACCACCTCTGCTTCGCTAACGTTTGCAATTGCTGCCAACACTCAGAGTCGCGAGCACTGCTATAAATGTTATTGGCACTCATATCGTTCATCAGCTACCCTTTAGATGCGAGCTGCTGCTCAGCAAAGTAAATAAAAGCTTGCATATAAGATTGCATATCACCAGCATCGTAGCTATCACCGCGCATAGTGGTGACATTAACGCCAGACTCACTAATCAGCGCATCGATAGCATCGGTTAGCTGAATCTCGCCGCCGACAGAAGCTTTGGTGTTGGCCAAATAGTCAAAGATTTGATTACTAAACACATAACGACCCACTACCGCTAGGCGCGACGGCGCATCGGTTAAATCAGGCTTTTCGACAAATCCCGCTACCCCAAAGCTAGCATTACTGTCTGTACTCTCACTGATCTCAGTAGTGCTATCGACAAGTTTGGCAATGCCATATTTATGGACGTCGCTATCGGCGACTTGCTCAACGAGTATCTGTGAATGCTGATCTTTAGCAAATTCCGCCAACATAAAGGCTAAGTTGTCAGTAGCCATATCGCCAGTAAAGGGATCAAGCACGACATCGGGCAGTAATACTGCAAAGTCATTGTCACCGACAATGGGGCGCGCTGCTAATACTGCATGACCTAAGCCCAAAGCCCTACCTTGGCGGATCATCGACACGCTGACATCATCCGGTAGCCAGTTGAGACTATCAGCCAGCTCGTCTTTGCCTTTATGACGTAATTGCGTATCAAGCTCGGCATTGATATCGAAATAGTCTTCAATCGCGCTTTTTTGCGCATGACCGACAAGGACGATATGCTTGATGCCGGCGGCGATAGCTTCCTCGACGACGTAATGAATGGCCGGGCGATTTCCTAAAGGCAATAACTCTTTAGGTACGGACTTGGACAGTGGTAGCATACGAGTGCCGAAGCCTGCGACAGGAATAACGGCATGGGTTATTTTTTTCATAGATTAATAGTGCTTTTAGTTAGTTTTAAGGCAATATAACGATTTTTTCTGAGCTGCTCTAGTATAACCGCGTCTATTTTGTGTTATAGCCGTCAGGATTCATGCTTTGCCAGCGCCAAGTATCTTCACACATATTAGTAATGGAAAGCTTAGCTTGCCATCCTAGCAGCTCTTGCGCTTTATCAGCACTAGCATAACAGCCTGCAATGTCACCAGCACGGCGCGCCGCAAACTGATAAGGGATATCTATTTTATTTACTTTACTAAAAGCGTTAATCAACTCCAGAACTGAGCTACCTCTGCCTGTGCCCAAATTAATAGGCAAAAATCCTGCTGCATGAGTCTGCTGCTGCAAATGTTCAAGTGCAGCGACATGTCCTTGTGCCAAATCAGTGACATGAATATAGTCACGCACCCCAGTACCATCGATAGTCGGATAGTCATTACCAAAGATACTAAGCTTGTCTCGTCTACCTACAGCTACTTGCGAGATAAAAGGCATCAGGTTATTTGGAATACCGGTTGGGTCTTCACCAATCTGTCCTGACAAGTGCGCTCCTACCGGATTGAAGTATCTAAGAGTAATCAGACTCCACTCTTTGTCTGCTGCTGCTAAATCTTCTAAGACATGTTCAACCGTGAGCTTGCTTTGGCCATAAGGGTTAGTCGCAGAACGCGGTGAAGTCTCATTGATAGGTAAGGTCTCGGGATCACCATAGACAGTAGCTGAGGAAGAAAAGACTAAGTTCTTCACGCCAAATTCAGCCATTACTGCAAGTAAAGTGATGGTCCCGCTAACGTTATTGTCATAATACATTAGAGGCTTAGCGACTGACTCGCCTACTGCCTTGAGTCCAGCGAAGTGAATCACCCCAAAAAACTCATGCAAGTTAAATATTTCTTTTAGTTTCCCAGCATCACGGATATCACCTTCGATAAATTCGATAGACTGTCCAATGAGATTAGAAACGCGATTAATAGCTTCATAGCTGCTATTAGATAAATTGTCGTAAATGACAATCTCATATCCTGACTCGTGCAGAGCAATACAGGTATGAGTACCAATATACCCAGCACCACCCGTCACTAATATTTTATTTTTCATAGCAATTTTCAAACATAAAAAAACACCCCATTATAGGGGTGTCTCTCTTACTTCTCAACATAGCTTTAGTAGTTGGTTCTTAACTCTTTATCTACTATCAAGAATACCTGACTTACCAGCCAGTAACTTCTTTCAGCTTATCACCGATTTTTGATGGGTCACGCGTGTAAGCGATGCCTGCATCTTCAAAGGCCTTAAATTTCTCTTCAGCTGTGCCTTGACCGCCAGAGATGATTGCGCCAGCATGGCCCATGCGCTTACCCGCTGGAGCTGTGACGCCAGCGATATAGCCGACGACTGGCTTAGTAACATTGTCTTTAATATAAGCGGCCGCTTCTTCCTCAGCGGTACCACCGATTTCACCGATAAGTACAATAGCTTCAGTCTGTGGATCGGCCTCAAACAGTTTTAGCGCATCGATCTGGTTCATGCCTGGGATAGGGTCACCGCCGATACCGATACAGGTTGACTGACCAAAGCCCAGCTTCGTGGTTTGCGCCACCGCTTCATAAGTTAGCGTACCTGAGCGGGAGATGATACCGACTTTACCTGGCAGATGGATATGACCTGGCATGATACCGATTTTGCACTCGCCTGGCGTGATAACACCTGGGCAGTTCGGACCGACCATACGCACATCACCCGCTTCTTCGATATAGCGCTTCGCTTTTAGCATATCGATCGTCGGTACGCCTTCGGTAATGACGATAATCAGCTTAACGCCGGCATCGACCGCTTCAACGATAGAATCTAGCACAAATGGCGCAGGCACATAAATGACTGACGCATCCGCTTGTGTTTCATCCATTGCTTCTGCCATCGTGTTAAAGACTGGCAGACCTAAATGCGTTTGTCCGCCTTTACCTGGGGTTACGCCGCCAACGACTTTAGTGCCATATTCGATCGCTTGCTCAGAATGGAAAGTACCGTTTTTACCGGTGAAGCCTTGTACTAATACTTTGGTATCTTTATCAATTAATACACTCATTGTTTTATCCTTGTATTCGCTTGTCTGATAGCTGTTAGTAATAGCGGCTTACTCGCTATAGGCAAGCAAGCAGCGACTATTACTGATGAACTCTACTGTTTACCTACTGATGATAAGTTAGGCTTGAACAGCATCGACGATTTTTTGGGCAGCGCCCGCTAAGCCTTGAGCAGAGATGATTTTGACATCGGACTGCTCGAGCAGCTCGATACCTTTCTCAGCATTGTTACCCTCTAAGCGCACGACCACAGGTACTTGTACATCGACTTCTTTTACCGCAGCAATGATAGCTTCTGCAATCATGTCACAGCGCACGATACCGCCGAAGATGTTAATGAGTACGCCCTCGACACTGCTATCTTCTAGAATAATTTTGAACGCTTCAACGACGCGATCTTTAGTTGCGCCGCCGCCAACGTCCAAGAAGTTAGCAGGCTTGCCGCCGTATAGCTTAATGATATCCATGGTCGCCATAGCAAGGCCGGCACCGTTGACCATACAACCGATGTTACCTTCTAGCGCAACATAGTTAAGGTCAAACTCTGCAGCTTTTAGCTCACGCTCATTTTCTTGCGTTTTGTCTTGTAGCGCGGCGATTTTTGGCAGACGGAATAACGCGTTTGAATCGATACCAATTTTGCCATCGACACAGACGATCTCGCCATTTTCACGTACCGCTAATGGGTTAACTTCGAGTAAAGCAAAGTCATTATCCACAAAGGCATTATAAGCACCAGTCATGATTTTCACGAACTGATTGATTTGTTTGCCTTCTAGACCTAACTGGAACGCAACATCACGCGCTTGATAAGGCATGAGACCGACTAATGGATCTACAGTGACTTTGAAGATTTTTTCTGGCGTCTCATTAGCGACTTCTTCGATGTCAACGCCGCCTTCGGTTGAGGCCATAAAGGTGACACGGCGGGTAGAACGATCGACAACTGCGCCTAAATATAGCTCAGTCTGTACCGGATACATATCTTCTGCGACTAAGACAAAATTGACCGGTTGGCCATCAGCGTCAGTCTGAAAAGTGACTAAGTTAGTACCGATAAGCTCATCAGCAACTTGCTTAGCTTCTTCGCGAGTTTTGACAAGTTTGACGCCGCCCGCTTTACCACGGCCACCCGCATGAACCTGCGCTTTGATAACAGCGATGTCTGTTGGAGTCTTATCAAAAGCAGCGGCAGCTTCTTCACCGCTGTGAGCAACGATACCCTCTTGGATCGGTAGGCCGTAACTTTTTAATAGCTCTTTGGCTTGATACTCATGTAAATTCATTGATTGTATCCTTTATTTTTTTCAATTGAGAATGTGATAATAAATAGTTAAACAAACGCGCCATGATATAACTGACAGCGCGCCTGTGGTTAGCTAGAGCGATAATAATAGATAGCGCTACTAGCTGTAATCCTTATGCTTAAGGTTGTCCGCATGACAGCGTATTAGCCTGCCAGTTTGACAGCTATTGACGCTTTAGTTGCCATCTTCTTTAGGACGAAGTGATGACTGACTAAGGACATACCTGCACGGATACTATTTACGTTTTTTACGCTGAATGGCGTGAATAGCACGGCCATCAGCAGATAAGGCAGCTTCATGTACCGCTTCTGAAATCGTTGGATGCGCAAAAGTCATCAGCTGCAAATCTTCGATACTAGAGACAAATTCCATCGCGATCATGCCTTGATGGACGATGTCGCCGGCGCCAGCAGAGATAGCATGCATACCAAGTAGACGATCGGTCTTAGCATCGGCAACGACTTTGATTGAGCCTTGCGCTTCACTTTGCGCCAGCGCGCGACCGTTAGCAGCTAAATTGAATGAGCCTGTTTTGACCTCATAGCCTGCATCCGCAGCTTCTTTTTCAGTCAGACCAACCCAAGCGATTTCTGGATGGGTATAGATAACGTTGATAATAGTGTCATAGTTGACTTGTGCTTTTTCGCCATGAATGCGCTCAACCGCCATCATGCCCTCTTCCATCGCTTTATGCGCGAGCATCGGGCCACGTACTAAATCGCCAATAGCATAGACGCCATCTAGATTGGTTTTGCACTGATCATCGACATCGATAAGGCCGCGTTCGGTTAGCGTCACACCGCTGTCCTCGGCAAGTAGCTTCTCAGAGTAAGCACGGCGACCGACACAAACGATCAATTTATCAAAGCTCTCATCTGAGGCTTCGCCTTTGTTTTCGCTAGTGACGACGACTTGACCGTCTTTGACTTCTGCATTAGTCACTTTGGTATCGACGCGGATATCTAAGCCTTGTTTTTTGAACATCTTACGAGCTTCTTTGGCGATATCTTTATCCGCAGCGGCTAAAAATTCAGGCAGCGCTTCATAAACCACGACTTCCGCGCCCAAGCGACGCCATACTGAGCCAAGTTCAAGACCGATAACGCCTGCACCAATCACGCCCAAGCGCTTTGGCGTCTCAGTGAAATCAAGCGCGCCAGTCGAGTCGACGATATGCTCGTGATCGACTTTGGCAACTGGAATATCGATAGGCACAGAACCTGAGGCTAAGATAACATTCTTGGCAGTAATGGTGCTTTCTGCATCATCCTCTAGCGCAACAAATTTAACTTTTTTGTCATCGCCTTTACCGTCGACTAACGTGCCCCAACCTTGTAGCCAGTCAACACCATTGCCCTTGAGTAGTGCCGCAACACCGCCAGTTAATTGCTTGACGATACCTTCTTTACGCTCAATCATCTTCTCGACGTTGATGCCGACATCACCGGTGCTGATGCCATGCTCGTCGAGATCGTCTTTTGTAGCCTCATAGCGATGTGAGGTATCAAGTAAAGCTTTTGATGGAATACAACCAACGTTCAAGCAAGTACCGCCAAGCGCCGGCTCGCCTTTGTAAACACGTTTTTCGATACAAGCGACGCTCATACCCAACTGACCGGCACGAATAGCCGCTTCGTAACCACCAGGTCCGCCGCCGATAACGACTAGATCATAATTATCTTTCATAGTAGTTTCCTAATATTTTTATCGTAAAATTTAGTTTAGCTCTATGCTATTGACGTTATTCTCGCTTGCATAGCTATTTATTTTAATCGATTGATAAAGCATCAAATTCAAGATGTATAGCTAATACACTATCTTGATAGGATGATTCACCTAAAATGAATAGCGAGAGTTTTAAGGTGAAGTTTATTGTTCTAAACAGTAGGCAAGACAGAACATTTATTGACATAAAGTTAAAAAGCTTGTATTAGCAAATGCCAATACAAGCTTAGAAGCTTATAGGTCTAATAACAGCATGGTTGGGTCTTCGACAAGATCCTTAAGTGTCACCAAGAACTGTACCGCCTCTTTACCATCAATCATACGGTGATCGTACGACAGCGCTAGGTACATCATTGGTAAAATCTCAACCTTACCATCGACAGCCATCGGACGCTCATTAATCGCATGCATACCTAAGATAGCAGTTTGCGGTGGGTTCAAGATAGGCGTTGACATGAGTGAGCCAAAGACACCGCCGTTAGAGATGGTGAACGTACCGCCTGTCAGCTCATCAAGACCGAGCTTACCTTCTTGTGCTTTACCGCCAAGCTCACGGATTTTGCTTTCGACATCCGCCATGCTCATCTGATCCGTGTCACGAAGTACAGGTACAACTAAACCGCGATCTGATGATACAGCAACACCGATATCATAAAAACCATGATAGACGATATCATCGCCATCGAGTGAAGCGTTCACTGCTGGGAAACGTTTTAGCGCTTCAGTAGCAGCTTTGACGAATAACGACATAAAGCCTAGACGCACACCATGACGCTTCTCAAACTGATCTTTGTACTTAGTACGCATATTCATTAGTGGCTTCATGTTGACTTCGTTGAACGTCGTCAGCATCGCTGTTTCTTGAGTCGCTGATAGTAGACGCTCGGCAACACGCTTACGCAAACGAGTCATCGGTACGCGCTTTTCGCTACGCTCGCCCGATTCGGCGACTGGCGTCCCCTTATCGTTTTTGATGCTGCTATCGGCTTTGAGTTTAGGGCTTGCCATATCAGATTTGGTAACTCGGCCATCACGGCCACTGCCTTCGACATTTTTTGGATCAACGCCAGACTCTTTCGCCGCCTTACGTACCGCTGGGCTCTGGTCTTTATGAGCGTCTTCTTTTTTGTCTGTCGCTTGTACTGGCTCACCGCCATCAGCTGCTTGCTTTTTCTGTACTGGCGCCGCAGGCTGATCTGGATTGACGGCTGGAGCTTCCGCATCATCACCGCTGCTGTCTTCACTATCGGTACTGCCGCTAGCGCCAGCTTCAAACTCAGCGATAAGATCGTCTGACTCAACCGTATCATCGACTTGCTTAACGATTTTGGTGACTACGCCGTCATCTGGAGCGACTACTTCTAATACAACTTTGTCCGTTTCGATTTCCGCTAAGATATCATCACGGTTGACTTGTTGACCTTCAGTAACGTGCCACTCAACGATCGTGCCATCAGCTACCGATTCTGGAAACACGGGGGCTTTAATCTCAGCCATCGATATACTCCTTAGATTGGGATAAATATTATTTATTATGAAATTGTGGTAACCAGCCAAATCATTTGATTCACTTTAATTTAGTACTTTGTTGCAATACTGTTGTGAAATGAATAATACTCTGACTGCTACCACCTGTTTGTTTGATCTTTCTTAAAGCTAATACTGTCAAAAACTACTTTGTCAATTGTGAGACTTCTACACCTAAGCCGCCGGCAATTAAGTCTTGCTGCTGACTGGCATGCAATTTTGGCGATCCGGTAGCTGGTGCGGCACTTGCTGGACGCGCAACAGGCTCCATCACTTTCGCTTTGGTTGGGTGCGGAACCACAATACGGAACATATGCGGCGCTAGATAATACCAAGCCCCTTGGTTTAAAGGCTCCTCTTGCGTCCAAACGATCTCTTTTAGATTGCTGTATTTATCAAATTCAGCGATCAAACGCTCTTCTGGTAGCGGGTATAGCTGCTCAATACGTACGATAGCCACATGGTCTAAGCCCAATTCACGGCGCTGCTCGAGTAAGTCATAATAGACCTTACCCCCACAAAGCACTAAACGGGTAATTTTATCGTTATCCTGCTCATCAATTTCAGAGATCACCGTCTCGAACTTATGACCAGTCGATAACTCTTCTAGCTCTGAGGTAGCAAGCTTATGACGTAATAAGCTCTTCGGCGACATTACGATCAAAGGCTTACGAATCGGACGTACCGCTTGACGACGCAGGGCATGGAATATCTGCGCTGGTGTCGTTGGAGTAATCACTTGCATGTTATCTTCAGCACACAGCTGCAAGAAGCGCTCAAGACGAGCTGAAGAATGTTCAGGACCCTGACCTTCATAGCCATGCGGTAATAACATGGTCAAGCCGCACACGCGCTGCCACTTAGTCTCACCACTAGCGATAAACTGGTCGATGACCATTTGTGCGCCATTGACAAAGTCGCCAAACTGAGCTTCCCAAACGACTAATGCATTTGGCACAGTCGTAGCATAACCATATTCAAAAGCGAGCACTGCCTCTTCTGATAAAAGCGAGTTATAAATTGCAAAGCGCGCTTGATCTTTACTCATATGCGCTAATGGCACGTACATACTGCCATCGTTCATATTGTAGATCTCGCTATGACGATGCGAGAAAGTACCCCGGCCAACATCTTCGCCAGTGATACGTACTAAGGTTTTGTCATGGTCAACTAAGCTGGCGTAAGCCAGTGTTTCAGCCGCGCCCCAGTTTAGTGGCTCTTCACCGGTTTGCATCGCTAAACGCTGCTCAACCACCTTTTGTACTTGACGCTGTAGCTTATAACCTTCAGGCATCACTGCCATCTGCTTACCATAGCCTTTTAGCATGTCGATATCGACGCCAGTATCCCAGTCATCTTCTAACTCATGACCTAAATAAGGGGTCCAATCGACAAACAGTGCTTCATCAGGCTCACTCACTAAAGAGTTCGCGACATACTCGCCGCGATCTAGTGATTCGCGGTATTCGTCTTCGTATTTAGCGGCTTCATCTTTGCTAATAACGCCTGCATCGATAAGCTTATTGGTATAGATAGTGCGCGTCGTTGGCAGTTTTTTAATCACTGAATACATCAGTGGCTGCGTTGCTGAAGGCTCATCCGCTTCGTTATGACCATTACGACGATAGCAGAAAAGGTCAATAACGATGTCTTTACCGAACTCATGGCGATAATCTAGTGCCAATTGCGCAGCAAACACTACCGACTCAGGATCATCACCATTCACATGTAAGATAGGCGCATGTACCATCTTAGCAATATCTGTACAGTACTCTGTCGAGCGCGCATCTTCTTGACGGCTAGTGGTAAAGCCAACTTGGTTATTAATAACGATATGTACTGTACCGCCAGTAGTATAAGCGCGGGTCTGTGACATCTGGAAAGTTTCTTGTACAACACCCTGCGCTGCAAAAGCAGCATCACCATGAACGACAATCGGTAATACTGAATTACCGTCTTTACCATGATCTTTTGGCTGGTCATTACGGCGAACTTGACGGGCGCGTACTGAACCTTGTAATACAGGTCCCACAATCTCAAGATGTGATGGGTTAAAGGCCAAGGCCAAATGTGCCTCTCCGCCAGGAGTCATCACGTTTGAAGAATATCCATTATGGTACTTGACGTCACCTGAACCTTTTTCTGGCTGCACTTTACCATCAAACTCATCGAATAGGTCCGCTGGATTCTTACCTAGGATATTGACGAGTAAGTTTAGGCGTCCACGGTGCGCCATACCGATGACCATCTCTTTGGTGCCGTAGCCACCAGCGCGCTGAATGATCTCGTTTACCGCAGGGATAAAGCTCTCACCGCCTTCTAGACCGAAGCGTTTTACCCCAGTATATTTACGTGCTAAGTATTTTTCTAATCCTTCAGCAGCCGTTAAGCGCTCAAGAATAGATAAGCGCTTTTCTTTATCGAATTCTATATGGCCAAGATTGCTTTCCATATACTGCTCCATCCAGCGCTTCTCAACGCTAGTGGTCACATGCATATACTCGATACCGATATAACGGCAATAGACGCGCTCCATGATTTCAATGATCTCACGTAGCGACGCTTCAGGCTTACCAATTTTTAAATCGTTGGTCGGAAAGACGGTATCTAAATCAGCTTCTGATAAGTTGTGGTAGGCCAGTGTCAAGTCTTCGACTTTGTCACGTGGATGCAAATCTAAAGGATCAAGCTGGGCACGGCGATGACCGCGGCGACGGTAAGCGGAGATGAGCTGCTGTACGCCCATTTGCTTAGGGTCAGCACAATTAGCAGTGCTATCACTATTAGCAGCTGAGGCACCAGCTTTGTTTGCCGTTTGATTGCGTGCCAATAACAAGAACTGATCTTGAATGGCGTTATGCTTAGCATCATTTGGCGATTGATATTGTTTGAAGTACTGCTGCCAATTCTCATCGACACTGTTAGGGTCGGTTAAGAACTGCTCATAAAGCGCTTCGATATAATGAGCATTATCAGCGGCAAGTTCTGTGTATCCTGCATCGGCTTTTCTTTGAGTTGTACTATTCATAATAATCGTCTATTTCATAGATAAATGAATGGAAGTTGCGGGTTGTACTTATAATTATTAGTAACTTTTAGAACGTCTTGGGCTAAATCAATTATTTGTGAACGCTCAGTCTCATTATCTTAGTCGTTTGATAATAATAACTTATATATACTAGCTCTAGCCATAACTATGTCTATCGTTTAGTTTTAACTTTGAAGCGCTCATTAGTGTTTATGGCTTAAAGAGTCTATCGACTACAAACATTGTATCCTTTTACTCTCGTCACTCTCACTAAACGATGCTCCCTAGGGTAGCACGGCCCACAAACTAACCATAGTTTGTTTGTTCAATACTAGGTATTTAAGTAATGAATATTCACTATCATAGCCAATGTTAAATACATTGACCTACTACTGATGGGCATAAAAAACTAACATAGAAAGCGAAAATTTCGTTAATTGAGCTATTATGGTCTATGATAACATTTTCGCTCGTAAGTTTTTATGGCTAGTTTGTCATTATCGCTGTACTTAGCACAAAATATTAACAAAAGAAAAACACCGCCTCAGGACGGTGTTTTTTTGTGTCTGATAAATAGTATGTCGCTTATTGACCTACTAGATTAGCCTGCTTGATCAATAAGCAAATTGCGCAGATGACCGATAGCTTTGGTTGGGTTTAAGCCTTTAGGACAGACTGAAACGCAGTTCATGATACCGCGGCAGCGGAACAAGCTGAACGGATCATCTAAACGCGCTAGGCGAGCCTGCGCATCCGTATCACGACTATCCGCTACGAAGCGATAGGCATGTAACAATGCTGATGGGCCCAAGAATTTATCTGGGTTCCACCAAAATGAAGGGCAGCTGGTCGAACAGCAAGCACATAGAATACACTCATAAAGACCATTCAACTGCTCGCGCTGCTCAGGAGACTGTAAGCGCTCTGTCGGCGGTGCTGGCTGATCATTAATCAAATAAGGATGTACTTTTTCGTACTGCTCATAGAACTGGTTCATATCTACGACTAGGTCACGAACGACTGGCAGTCCAGGTAGCGGTCTGATGGTAATCTTTTCAGGTAGCGTGTTCATGTTAATAAGACAGGCTAGGCCATTTTTACCATTGATGTTCATACCGTCCGAACCACAAATACCTTCACGGCACGAGCGGCGGAAAGTGATGGTCTCATCTTCTTTCTTTAGGCGTAATAATAAATCAAGCAACATACGATCTGACTCTAGTAGCTCAATCGTATAGGTTTGCATGCGCGGCGCTGCGTCCACATCAGGATCGTAGCGATAAATTTCGATGGTGCGAGTACCTCGGCTCATATTGCTAAACTCCACACTTAGTAAGGGCTGGCATACAAGGATTTTATTCTCTTAGCGTAGGCGCTGCTGAGTAACTTGTAGCTGGCAGTAAACTGCCTAAAATTAAATATCTTGATACTTTATTGGTACTAGCGCACTAGTATGCGCTAGTACCGAACAATCCAAATAGCGATTGACTAATAAACGCGAACTTTTGGTTCAATATAATCGACCGTCAATGGCGTCTTACGTACAGGCTTATAAATGATACGGTTATCATCAGAGTACCAGATGGTATGCTTCATCCAGTCGTGATCGTTACGACCATTTGGCGCATAATCATCGTCTTCAGGACGGTCATAGTCGGCAACACTGTGCGCGCCGCGGCTCTCATGACGGCTAGCTGCTGAGATCATCGTCGCTTTGGCTACTTCGTATAAGTTAATCACTTCAAAAGCTTCGATACGCGCGGTGTTAAATACTTGCGACTTATCTGCTAAATGAATACGATCGATCTTTTCTTCTAGTGCCAATAGCTTCTCTACGCCTTCATCCATAAGCGCTTGCGTACGGAAGACGCTAGCATGCTTTTGCATAATTGCGCGAATCTCATCAGCAACGTCTTGTGCATTGTAGCCTTCGGTTGACTGCTGTAGCTTATTCAAACGGCCAACCGTAAAGTCTAGCACATGAGTATCTAGCGGCTTATAGTTATGATCGTTATGATGGAATCCATCAACGATATGCTTGCCTGCTGCACGGCCAAAGACGACTAAATCAAGCAGTGAGTTGGTACCTAAACGGTTAGCGCCGTGGACACTAACGCAAGCGCACTCGCCAATAGCATATAGACCTTTGACAATCGTGCCTTCGCTATACAGACCTTCGTCGTCGGTACCAGCTTCTAGATTCGGGGTGATGACCTGGCCATGAATCGTGGTTGGAATACCGCCCATCATGTAGTGAATCGTCGGAATAACGGGAATAGGCTCTTTGGTGATATCGACGTTAGCAAAGTTTTTACCAATCTCAAATACCGATGGCAAACGCTTCATAATCGTATCAACCCCCAAATGCGTCATATCCATAACGATATAGTCAGCATTTGGTCCACAGCCGCGGCCTTCTTTGATTTCTTGGTCCATAGAGCGCGATACCAGATCACGTGGCGCTAAGTCTTTGACCGTTGGCGCGTAACGCTCCATAAAGGCTTCGCCATCTTTGTTACGTAAGATAGCGCCTTCACCGCGGCAGCCTTCGGTCAATAGTACACCGGCTCCGGCCACACCCGTTGGGTGAAACTGCCAGAACTCCATGTCTTGTAGAGGAACGCCAGCGCGAACCGCCATGCCGATACCGTCGCCAGTATTGATATAAGCGTTAGTAGAGGCGGCAAAAATACGACCCGCACCGCCCGTTGCCAGTACAGTCACTGGCGACTGGAATACTGCAACCGTGCCCGTCTCTTGCTCAAGAGCAATAACACCGTTGATATTACCGTCTTCGTCTTTGATCAAATCAAGAGCAATCCACTCGATAAAGAACTGCGTACCTTGTTCAAGGTTCTTTTGATATAAAGTATGCAACAACGCGTGACCGGTTCTATCAGCTGCCGCGCAAGCACGTTGCACCGCTTTTTCGCCGTAGTTTGAGGTATGACCACCAAACGGGCGCTGATAAATCGTGCCATCTTCGTTACGGTCAAAGGGCATACCCATGTGCTCAAGCTCGTAAACCACTTTTGGCGCTTCACGGCACATATATTCGATAGCGTCTTGATCGCCTAACCAGTCTGAACCTTTAACGGTATCGTAAAAGTGAAAATGCCAGTTGTCATTGCTCATGTTCCCCAAACTTGCACCAATACCACCTTGAGCGGCTACAGTATGTGAGCGTGTTGGGAATACTTTCGTGATTACCGCAACATTCATACCCGACTCAGCCAGTTGTAGCGAGGCACGCATACCTGAGCCACCACCGCCGACGATGACTGCATCGTAATTAAGGGTTTTGATGTTACTAATAGTATTGTCTTGTCTTGTTGCCATTGTGATTTTCCTAATGCCTGTTTGTGCTCGCGCCTGTGTTATTTATACAAGATGCCAGCGAAGTAACTACAAGGGCTATCTACTATCTAAATCTGTGCTATACACTTATAAAAGATAAGAGCTTGGCGCGTTATGACCGTTGTCATCGGTATTTATTGATATAGCGACTGGCCTGTAAGAATTAAAATGCTAGGCGCTACTGTCAAAAATAGCTTAAGCGCTAAGGGTTATAATCAAGCGAACGCATCACTTATCAAGCGTAATGCTAAAAATTATACGGCGATAACGCCAAAGCCATTGCCCCAAAAGATCATGATGCCCCAGAACAAATAAACTAAAATGGCAAGAATCATAAAAGTCTGTAGTACCATTCTGAGTTTAGTAGCACTTTCGCCCATCTTTCCTGAAGTGATATAGTCAGTAAACACAGTCCACATACCTACCCACGCGTGGCCAGCTAATGCCAAAATAGCAACTAAGCTAAATAGACGCATAGGTAAGCTATACATAAAGCTCGACCATTCTATGAAGGTCACGTCTCCATGGGTCAAAAAGAAGCCCAGTAATACGATACTGTACACCGCTAGAACAATAGCACTAATGCGCTGCACCATCCAATCACGCGTTCCTGAACCAGTAAGGCCTGTAGCGCTTTTTACTCCTGAATTATTCTTTATCATTAGAACATCACCCATACAAATGACGCGACAATCAATATCGCTGCAATCACGAAACTGACAAAAGATGCCGTACGTGCTGATTTCAACTCTTCATTTTGGCCATTATCAGCAAATAAATGCTTCACACCCATTACAAAATGATAGGCCGTAGCAGCAACAAATATCCATGCTAAGAAACGAAGAAAAACGTTATCGAATACGGTCAAAAAACTCTCAGGCGATGCCAAAGAGGTTTGCAGTAGCCACAACATAACAGGAATGAGTAAAAATAGGATAATGCCAGAAATACGATGCAAGATTGACGCAATCGCAATCGGTGAGCGGTTAACGCTAATCACTTGGCTTAAGGGCAGATCAATAGGTCGGTTGCTTTTCACAGCGGGCATCCTTTTAGCGGTTATACTCGAGTTCTACTTATGGTTTAGCAATCGTCTACCAAACACACTGAGTAACATACGAGATGAATAAAATAAGGAAGAGCTAGCTGACTTTGCTAAATGCACGTTACGCCATCATGGTGATATGACATACTTACTAAGCGATGATTGCATTATTCTAGCTAGTGTCTGTCAACCACCATAAACACAAAAAAAAGATAACGCCATCGGCTATCTTTATTAAGAATAACTACATGATCATCATTCTAAAAATAGAATAAATAACAATAACATTCAAGTCTTAAACGCTTTTTAATCGCCAAAACACCCTATCAATCGTAACAAGATATTAGAAAACGACCTTGCTAGCTGTCAGCTTCTGATAGGTTTGCGTTAAATTAACAAAGCGTATGTCAGTTAAATTACCGCAATTATAAAATGACTGGCGACTAATTACAAATTTATCCCTAAAATAGTCACTTTTGTCGTTGTTTTTACAAAAACTTAAGCTTCAGTGAGTGTTAATTCAACTTTTCTAGCTTTATCTCTTAATCTGTCTACAACATTTATAAAGGTATATCACAGCTGTGTATCTTCATACATAAAGTAGGCTATCAGCATAGTCTTGCTACTTTATACTTATTTATCAGCACCCTTATCATCAATATGTGCTTAAGATATATAGTGCTCTTCATCAGTTTGTTTCAGTAGCATATACCTTATAAAAGTGTTAAAACGGATGAAATTAACGCTAAATTACACATCAGACATATTTTGATACAACTTATCACCCTTTTAGCTGCCTTTAAAGCCTATGAATCTCGTGTTTGGAGAGAAAAGTATTTTCACCTCTTCCTGAATTACTGCTAATATAGCTTACATATGAAGTGAGCGGCATACAAAGTACCGCTCCTCAGTAATGACTTAACCAGTAACGAGACAAACCGTTACGACTACACCGTATGACGCACTAGCAAGCGTCGCTTTTACATTCATACGCTAAAACAATGGAGAGGAAATTATGGCTGACAACATTAAGTCAAATAATGAAGCCAAACTAACCGCAGAAGGTAAGGAATACCAACTTCCTATTATTCAGGGTACTTTAGGTCGTCCAGTTATCGATATCGCTGCCCTACAAGATTCAGGCTTTTGGTCTTATGATCCTGGCTTTAAAGTGACTGCCCCTGTTGAGTCAAAAATTACTTTTATCGATGGTGGTAAAGGCGAGCTGTTATACCGCGGCTACCCTATCGATCAGTTAGCAAACCATGCTGAATATCTAGAAGTGGCTTATGCGCTGATTCATGGCGATCTACCAAACGCAGAACAAAAAGAGGATTTCTTTGAGAAAATTCGTAAGCATACTGGCGTCCATGATCAGCTACGTAAATTCTTTGAAGGCTTCCGCCGTGACGCGCATCCTATGGCGATTATGGTCGGTGTTGTTGGAGCGTTATCTGCGTTTTATCATGACAAGCTCGACATCAGCGACGAAGATCATCGCGAAATCACGGCCATCCGCTTAATCGCTAAGATGCCAACTCTTGCGGCTATGAGCTATAAATACTCACAAGGCGAGCCGTTCATGTATCCGCGTAACGACTTTAGCTACGCAGAAAACTTCTTATATATGATGTTTGCTACTCCTGCTGATGTTGATTATAAAGTCAATCCTATCCTCGTTGATGCGATGGACAAAATCTTTACTTTGCATGCCGATCATGAGCAAAACGCTTCGACGTCTACTGTACGTCTAGCCGGCTCTACTGGCGCAAACCCTTATGCTTGTATCGCTGCAGGTATCGCCGCTCTATGGGGTCCATCACATGGCGGCGCGAACGAAGCTGTCCTTGAGATGCTAGATGAAATTGGCACAGTGGAAAACGTACCAGCATTTATGGAAAAAGTGAAAAGCCGTGAAGTAAAACTGATGGGCTTTGGTCACCGTGTCTACAAAAACTTCGATCCACGCGCGCAAGTACTGAAAAAAGCTTGTGATGAAGTATTAGAAGCTCTAGGTATCGACGATCCTAAGCTTGAGCTGGCTATGGAATTAGAAAGAATCGCTTTAGAAGATCCGTTCTTCATCGAGCGTAACCTCTATCCAAACGTTGACTTCTACTCTGGTATTATTCTAAAAGCTATTGGTATTCCAACGTCTATGTTTACGGTTATCTTCTCGTTAGCGCGTACCTCAGGTTGGATCAGCCACTGGATTGAGATGCATAGCGCACCGTTCAAAATCGGTCGTCCGCGTCAGCTCTATACTGGTGAGACGCATCGTGATCTTGTTAAGGTTGAAGACCGCAAATAAGAATCAACGATTTAGTTGTCTTACTAACCTTCTGTACTAATATAGCAAACCATAAAAAATCCCGCCGATGAGCGGGATTTTTTATGGGTGATATTTTATGCTTAGTTTTTAAAAGCAGTTACTGAAACTCTTCTAAGGTCTGTTCGTATTTCGCAATTTGCTCATCATAGTCTTTAATAGTTTCATTAAACTTGGTCATCAACTCTTCAAACTCTTGCTGCTGAGCGATTTTCATCTCTTGCATGTAGCGGGCTTGCCGAGCTTCTATTTGCTCCCAAATTTGGTGCTGGACGATGAGACGCGCTAATGCCGGACTTTTGGCATTGAGCCTGTCGGCAAGCTCTGTATGTTCAAACAGCTGTGGTATCAAGGCGGCGATATTGATTAAGGTATTGACCTCGGCGCTACTCAGTGGCTGTGATATCGGCTGATAAAGCGCATCGATGGTTTGCTGATAGCTGTCGATGATTTGTTTTTCGGTCAAGATTGTCGTTTTTCGCGGCTCAGCGCTAATGCGTCTTAATACGCTCAGATCGCGCTCACCTGCATCAGTGCTGCTATTTGGTTCCAGCTCAGTATCAATATCAGTATCGACATCAGTGTCAGTATTGGCAACGGTCTCGGTTAAGGCGTCAGATTCATCCGCTGAAAGCTCAGCATCAGTAGTGCTATTATTTGCTGTGGCTGAACTGGAACCAGCAGCGGTATCCACCGCCGCTTCATTGTCATCATTAGTCACGTTATTTAGTAACAGATCATCTTCACTGGTCGTCATATCAGCCGCTTGCAAAGACTCATACTCTGCCTGTAACCGGCGCTGTAAGCTTTGCATTTGCGCCACATATACTGGCTGCATCTGCTTGATATGGGCAGCCGCTGAATCACTTTGAGGTACAGGCTTCATCTCTTCAGTAGCCGCTTGCTCCTCTGCGTTAGCCGTACTGTCATCGACTTCTGATTGTGGCTGACATCCCACTAATAGCGATGCTGCTAGCACCATAGACGCTAATACTTGAGGCGATTGGCAGCCGGCAGATTTAGTAGGTCGTTTATGGCGCATTTGCTGGTCGTCAGCATCAGTGTCAGTGCCACCATCGGTTTCGGGTCGAACAAGCAGAAAGTTAGGCATCAGAGAACATATCCTTTGTTAACAGCGCCGCTATAAAAGCTAGATTAAAGTATAAATGGCTACCTTTGACTCACTTGCTTCTAGGGCGTGTTTATTCTTTATTAAAAAGTGTTTTATTGAAAAGTGAGTCGCTTTCATCATAGCGACTATCGCTGACAATCTGAAGATTAAATAGTGAACGAGCTGTCGTCAGTATCTTTTTGAATAAATACTAATGTTAAAATGCTAATGAGTATCCTTGTCAATGAGTGCTAATGTTAATTAATACCTTTGCTAGGTTTTATTTGCTCAGTCGCCGCGGTCAAAAAAGGTATGCACGCCTCTAAGTCGTTGCAATCCCTCCCAAGCTTACGACGAACAAAATAGTCTTGTACCATGCGCGCTTGCTGCTCAATGCCATATCTAAAGAAGGATTTGCCCGCTTTTAGCTCATAAGCATAACGCCGATTGACCAGCGCTCCGCGTACAACCTTTAGGCCTTGTTGCCATTGCCAAACGTGAGTGAGCTCATGAATCAGCCAACTTTGTTTGCCAAGTGCAGCCTTGCTAAAGTCATCAAGCCAATTATCAGGATGAAAATAAATATGACCATTGGGACTAACTGCATAGTTTTTTAGCACCCACCAAGCAGTTTTTAAGCGCACATCTTGTAAGTGCAGACTGTCGCCAAAAACCGAGCGTGCCAGCTCACACTCGCCTTCAGTCAAAGGCCGTGATTGTTGATTAAAACGATCCCGACTTATTAGTTTAGACAATAGTCGCGATAACGATTTGGGAGAATAGCGAGACATCATTAAGACCGCCTTAAGAAGAAGGTTTTGGAGGCTTTGTTTGCTTGTACTTTCTAAGTGCTCATTAATCTAAGATTGTAAAATCAAACGCGCCACAGTAATGAGTTTTGCGCCGTTGCTCATCAGCAGCAAGTGACAGTCATACTAGTTTGCGATCACTGTTCCAAATTAAAATGGCTCTAAAGCACCATCGTTTAATTATTAAAGCAGAAATATTAAAACCAATCCACTTGTGAATAGCGAATATGCCCTAATATCAATGAGAACAGTTCTTTTTAAGATTGTGCTTTTTTATTTAGGGCGTGTTAAACATTCGACCATGGCACTGACAGAGACTATTTTTTAGGCGATTTGCAGATAAAAATGGTAAGTTTAGTCGTTCTAAGCGTCTATTTTTATCAATAAAGCGGCAAAAAATAGTCCTGTCCCTATTGTTGTAGTAAGGGCTGATGCTAAAATCGCCCTAGTCGTTGCAACTGTTTAAATAAAATCAGCTAGCCAATGCAATAAGCATTACCTGCAATTTTAACGACGACTAGAACACAGCTTTGATAAACTAGTAGCTATCAGCAGTGCGCATTTGTGAATGTTCAACACGCCCTAATAGCGCATTACTTTTAATACGCCTTAGGAGTTTTATGCCCTCTGCTTTTCATGCTGATACGCCTTTAGCACAGCGTATGCGCCCTACGACTTTAGATGATATCATCGGCCAAGAGCATCTGTTAGCCGCTGACGCGCCGCTGCGACGTTTGGTCGAACAAAACCATCTGTCCTCTATTATCTTGCACGGGGAAGCAGGCATTGGTAAAACCACTATCGCGATGCTATTAGCAAAAGCGGTAGGCCGACCGTTTCATGCTTTATCAGCTTTGAACACTGGCGTTAAGCAACTGCGCGAAGTGCTCGATAACAATGACTCGCTCAGCTTTGAGTCGCCGGTGGTTTTTATCGATGAGATTCATCGGTTTAATAAAGCCCAGCAAGATGCTTTGCTTGGCGCAGTAGAAGCAGGTGATATTACTTTAATTGGCGCAACTACTGAAAACCCGTCTTTTAGTGTCAATAATGCTTTGCTGTCTCGCTGCCAAGTCTACCGCTTAGAACCGCTGGATAATGAACAAATCGCTGCTGTCTTGCAACGAGCACTCACTCAAGATACGGTGCTAAAAACTTTAAACATTGAGCTACAAGCACAAGGCTTTATTAGTGAGCTGGCACACGGCGACGCTAGAAAGGCGCTAAATTTACTAGAGTTGGCGGTGCAGACTGCTGATCCTAAGCATACCCCGATTATCATCGATGATGAGATTGTCGGGCGCGTGGCACAGACAGCATTGGTGCGATACGATAAAGATGGTGAGCAGCATTACGATATCATCTCAGCGCTGATCAAGTCGGTACGCGGCTCGGATCCAGACGCGGCGCTTTATTGGATGGCTAGAATGCTAGTCGGCGGTGAGCCTGCTGATTTTATCGCGCGGCGGTTAGTCATATTGGCGAGCGAAGATATCGGTAATGCCAATCCAAATGCGCTGCTGCTCGCAGATGCAGCCTTGCGTAGTGTGCAGTCTATCGGTATGCCTGAGGCGCGGATTATCTTAGGGCAAGTGGTGGTCTATTTGGCCACTAGCGCTAAGAGTAACAGCACTTATAAAGCGATTAATGCAGCGATGCGCTTAGCGGAAAAGGACGCCTCCCCAGTGCCGCTACATTTGCGTAACGGCGTGACTAAACTGATGCGTAATGAGGGCTACGGCGCCGGTTATACTTATCCGCATAACTACCCCAACCATTACTACGCGCAAAGTTACTTGCCTGACAACCTCATTGGCACCCGCTTTTATGAGTATGCTGACAATCAGCGCGAGCAGCACAGTAAGACGTTTATGGATTGGCTAAAGAGCCAAGCTGCTAGTAACGACTGACACGCGCTTAAGAGAATAATTACCTGTAGTACAGCACGTAAGCGTATCTA
This sequence comes from Psychrobacter sp. Ps3, assembly GCF_022129275.1. Taxonomy (NCBI): domain Bacteria; kingdom Pseudomonadati; phylum Pseudomonadota; class Gammaproteobacteria; order Moraxellales; family Moraxellaceae; genus Psychrobacter; species Psychrobacter sp. Ps3. Next base: position 1,276 of record NZ_JADQAL010000029.1, on the reverse strand, counting down.
CTGTTACAATTCCACTGTTACAATGACGCATCGATCTTTTGACACCCAAACCAATAAAAATATAGAGAGTCCTATGAGTTTAAATACTATTCCTGAGATAATTGAAGATATTCGCGCCGGTAAGATGGTCATCTTGATGGATGACGAAGACCGCGAAAATGAAGGCGATATCATTATGGCTGCCACCCATGTGCGCCCTGAAGATATTAACTTTATGATTACCCATGCTCGCGGCTTAGTCTGTCTTACCTTATCACAAGCGCGCTGCCAGCAGTTGGCACTACCACTGATGTCAGATCGCAATGAGGCTAAGTTCAGTACCAACTTTACCGTCTCTATCGAAGCGGCTGAAGGGGTGACTACAGGTATTTCGGCGGCTGACCGGGCGCGTACCATTCAAGCAGCGGTGTCTTCGGCAGCGAAACCAGAAGATATTGTCCAGCCTGGGCACATCTTCCCTATCATGGCACAAAACGGCGGCGTGCTCCACCGCGCAGGTCACACCGAAGCGGGCTGCGACTTAGCACGCCTAGCAGGGCTTGAACCTGCTGCAGTGATCGTTGAGATTATTAATGCGGATGGGACGATGGCTCGCCGTGATGATTTAGAGGTATTTGCCAAAGAGCATGATATTAAGATGGGTACGATTGCTGATCTTATTAACTACCGTATCGCCAATGAGCAAACAATAGAAGAGATAGAGTCGCGTCCATTTGAGACGGAGCATGGCAGCTTTACCTTGCACCGCTTTCGTGAATTTGGCGCTGATGAGACGCATTTAGCATTAGTCAAAGGTGATGTCAGTGCTGGCGTCAGTACTGTACGGGTACACGGCTTTCATCCGCTGCGAGATTTATTTGCTGCCAAAAACGATACGACGGGTCGCAGTGGCTGGAGCGTACAGTCAGCACTAGAGGAAATCAGTGCTTCAGAGCGCGGAGTCATGGTTTGGATTGGCAGTCATCAGCCTGTCGATCTTGGCGATGCGTTAGATAAAGCGGCAGGCAATGAGTCCTTGTCAACGATCACTCAGCAGCCCTATCGTAGCATCGGTGTTGGCGCGCAAATCTTGCGCCATCTAGGCGTACGTGATATGCGTCTGCTATCTTCGCCCATGAAGTTTTATGCGCTATCAGGTTTTGATCTTAATGTGGTCGATTTTGTCAGCGCTCCCAATAAAGAATAAAGGGCTGTATAAGTAAATTATTTTATTCAAAACTGTAGGGCGTGTTGAACATTCGACCTTGGCACTGACAGAGACTATTTTTTAGGCGAT
>NZ_JADQAL010000028.1:0-38404 GCF_022129275.1 Psychrobacter sp. Ps3 | reverse complement strand
TCGCCTAAAAAATAGTCTCTGTCAGTGCCATGGTCGAATGTTCAACACGCCCTAGGGAGTAGAGGTCGAGGCAGTCTATAGCGCTTCTTCTTCTAAAGCTTCGGCCTCAGCTTCGGCAGCGGCTTTGGCTTCTGCTTCACGGATAGCGTCAAGGCGCGCCTTTTCTAACGCTTTGTGACGCTTAATTATTTTTAGCTGATCTGGGGTTGGCGGCATAATAGGGTCTTTATTACGCTGCACGACCCAATAGTCAAAGAGCTCTCGTCCGATAGGGGCGGCTACTGTACTACCGCCGCCGCCGTTTTCGACCAATACTGCCAGCGCAATGCTTGGGTTCTCAACTGGCGCAAAACCGGTAAACCAAGCATGATCCCAGTGCCGTTTATCCAGAGCCGATTTGTCATAGCTTTTACCCTGCGCGATAGACTTTACCTGCGCGGTACCGGTTTTACCAGCGATACGATAGTCTTTGGTATAAATACGGCGCGCGGTTCCACGCTTTACGGTATCTTCCATAGCATCGTGCATACGTAGCCAGTCGGATGGCTTACCATTATAGTCGATTTTGCCATCAGGCTTACTAATGACCTTAACAGGAGCTTCGCCTTCACTGATTTTTAGTAGATGCGGGGTGATATGGTTGCCTTTATTAGCCGTCATCGCAGTGGCGTTAGCGACTTGGAGCGGAGTGGCTAAGAAATAACCCTGACCGATACTCACCGATATCGTCTCGCCCGGTAGCCAGTCTTTATCATAGCGATCTTTTTTCCACTTGGGCGAAGGCATGATGCCAGATTTTTCATTTGGCAAATCGATGCCGGTACGCTCTCCAAAGCCAAATCTAACCATCCAATCATGCAAGCGCTGAATACCCATCTCATAAGCAAGCTTATAATAATAAGTATCGACCGACATCATGATCGATTTTTTGAGATCGACGGTACCGTGACCGCCACGTTTCCAATCACGAAAACGGTGCGAGTCCCCAGGCAAGCTAAAGTAACCAGGGTCATAGATAGTGGTTTCCCAGTCGCGTAGACCGTAATGAATACCGCCTAAACCTGCAAAAGGCTTAATCGTAGATGCTGGTGGATACATTCCTTGCAGAGCACGGTTATACAGCGGCTGATCGATATCATCGCGCAGGGCGCCATAGTCTTTAAATGAGATACCAGAGATAAATGGATTGGGATCATAGCTTGGGTTACTGACAAAGGCGAGTACATCGCCATTTTGCGGGTCGATAGCGACGATAGCGCCGCGTCTACCATCTAGCTGCTCTTGCGCTATTTTTTGTAGGCCATAATCTAAGCTCAAAGTAATGTCATTGCCTGCGATAGGCGGCTTAGTTTCTAATTGGCGAATGATATTACCATGAGCGTCAGTCTCCACCGACTGATAGCCTGGCTCGCCGAGCAAGATATCTTCGTAATAATCCTCGATACCGATTTTGCCAATCAAATCGGTACCTGCGTAACGATCCTTATCGATGCGTTTGGTTTCTTTATCATTAATCCGGCCAACATAACCGATCACATGGGCAAACAGCTCGTCGTAAGGGTAGGAGCGGGTGAGCTTACTTTGAATAGTCACCCCCTGAAAAAAAGGCTTACGCTCGCTAAACTGCGCCAATTGAGTCTCTGTTAAATCGATTTTGACGGTGACAGGATCGCGCTTACTGCGAGACAGACGGGACAAAATATCGGTAATATCTTTATCGCTTAAATCAAAAATAGGCGCAAGTAGCGCAAGCACGCGTTCAGGGTCTTCGACAATATCTGGGTTAATCATGGCAGTGAATACCGGCTGATTATCCGCAAGCAAGATACCGTTACGATCGTAGATATAACCGCGACTCGGTGGCGCAGATATCAGTTTGATACGGTTATTGTCCGCCTGCGTGCTGTAACGGTCGTGAGCATAAACCTGCAAAAAACCATAACGCACTATCAAACCGCTCAAACCCAAAAATATCAGCACTCCAAGGATAATAATCCGCCGCATAAACATGCGATTGACCTGTTCAGTATTTGGAGTGAGTGGTTTATTCATAGCAGATCGGGACCTAAAACGAGAGGGGCGACACATACAGCGCTGAGCAATAACTAAGCAATAAAGAGTGCAGCAAATATATAGGATGCTGACAAAAATAACAATAATAATTTCAATCACATAGCGATTTTTTGCGCTAAGTTATAATGTCAGCCAAGCTGCAAGGCGCAGATTATAACAGAGACTACTCACTAAATATAAAAGGATATAACTGTAGCAGGCTATAAGTTCACTAATAAGTGTCCATTAATAGGAATATGTTAATGAGTATTGGCTAATAAAAATTATGCACAGTGACGCTAAATAATGACTGATGTAAAAGGCCCACAATCTTGCTTTTAGCCTTACTCTTAGACGCTTATTTAATAACGCTATTTTAAATGAGTAGAGCCAATTGAGCTTCACTAAAAGTGTCGCCTACGGTCATAACTTCCATAACCTATATGGGTGCTAAAAAATAGCAAGTATGTTAAAATCAGGCGGCTTTATGGCCGGTATCAAAACGGTATCAATGCAGTAAGACGGCTTATCATTAAGCCTAATAAAAAATTATCAGTAAAAACGTAACCGTATAAAATCAATAGGCTGACAATAACCTTTATATAAGGGACGTGCAAAGTCATGGACGTAACCTCGATATGGCAGACAATCGCTGAGCATCCAGAATTCCTTGCTATGCTGACTATTCCGCCGGTGACTGCATTTGTCACTTGGGCACACGTATGGATGGCATTAAAAATGCTATTTTATCCCATCAAGTTTTGGGGTATTCGCATTCCTAACTTTCCCTTCTTTGGTTTACCAGGGATAGGGTGGCAAGGTATTGTACCGCGTAAAGCGGGTAAGATATCTGGGGTTATCGTTGATCAGACGCTCTCAAAGCTTGGCTCATTAGATGAGTTTTTTAAGGCGATGGAGCCTGAACAGATGGCCGTTTTTATCACCGAAAAGGTCGATGAAAACCTCGAGGCGCTCATCGATGAGATTATGCTTGAGCGCTCAGAGACGTTGTGGGGCAATTTGCCTTATGCCATCAAACGCCGTATTTATAATCAAGCGCACAAAGCCCTGCCAGAGATTATGCAAGCTTTGGTACTAGATTTGACCAATAACGTCGAAGACTTAGTAGATATGCGCCAAATGATCGTCAATACGATGGAGAACGATCGGCGCTTGATGGTCAATATGTTCTTACGGGTTGGGCAAAAAGAGATTAATTTCATTTGGCATATCAGCGCGCTCATTGGCTTAGTATTCGGCCTGATTCAGATGTTTATCTTCTTGTTTGTGCCGCAGCATTGGACGGTACCGTTTTTTGCTGCTATTTGGGGCCTTTTGACCAATTGGATTGCTATTTGGATGGTATTTAATCCTGTAGAGCCGCGCTTTATTCCTTATGTAAAGTTCTTTAGACGCAGTAGCCGCTTCCCGTTTGTAGTGCCGCAGCTACCGCATATTGCTCAGTTTCGCTTTCAAGGCGGCTTTATGAAGCGCCAAGAAGAGGTCTCTGAGGTGTTTGCTGAGATTGTGGTCAAAGACTTGGTGACACTTGAGAACATCATGAATGAGATGATGTATGGTACGCGCGCAAACGATACGCGTGTATTGATGAAGTCGCACCTTTATGAGCTGTTAGAGACGCCTGTCATTAGGACGTCGCTACGTATGAGCTTAGGTCGTCGCGAGTTTGGTAAGCTCAAAAACACCATTATCGATAAGTCGATTAGTGCCACGATGATACCAATACGCGATCCTGAGCTGAATGAGAGCCGCGCGAGCAAAATTTTTGGTTTATTTCGTGACCGCATTCGCGCTTTAACTCCGCATGAGTTTCAAAACTTGCTGCGACCTGCCTTTCGAGAGGATGAGCTGACGCTGATTGTACTTGGCGGTTTGACTGGGTTTTTAGCCGGTTGGCTACACTTAGTATTAGTATTTTTCCCCGCTGTGGGTTAGGTTTTTTATAGCCAAATACCTCGATATCCAAAGTAGGCTAAAAGCTGCGATAAATAACGCCCTACTCAAAAGACAATATAACTATATAAGGACTTATTAATCACTGCAGCTATTGAGCAGTGATTAAGTCGTTGTAAATTAATAAACCCTATTACCCGCACTACAATAAAGTAGACGACGATGGTATCAAGCAAAACTCACAAATAAGCAGTAACATATAGCGGGCTTATGCCGCTTATTGGCTTTGAGGTTTTGCGCTAAAGTAAACAAGGTTAGACGGTATGTTGATCACAGAATTGGGTTATTTTGCTTTGCTTGCCGCTTTTGTGCTGGCAATATTGCAAGTTGTATTACCGACCATTGGCGTTATGCGTCATCAAGTCGCTTGGCAGCGCTTGGCACCAAGTCTAGCTTGGGCACAGTTTGCCGCTATGATTGTGTCATTTGCCGCGTTGATGGCAGGCTTTTATTACAATGATTTCACTTTGGTCTATGTGGCTCAGCACTCCAATACGTTGCTGCCTTGGTACTATAAGCTATCCGCAACATGGGGCGGGCATGAAGGCTCGCTGCTGCTGTGGATGACTATCATGGCCAGCTGGTGCGCCTTAGTTTCCTACTTTAGCCGCGGTCTGCCATTATCTATGCGCGCGCGGGTACTCGTGATATTGGCAGCAGTGCAGCTGATGATGCTGGCGATGCTGATCTTTACCTCATCGCCCTTTGAGCGCACTTTGCCTAACCTGCCGGTAGATGGCGCTGATCTCAACCCCGTACTACAAGACTTTGGTCTGATTATCCATCCGCCTATGCTTTATATGGGTTATGTCGGTATGGTAGTGCCTTTTGCGTTTTGTATGGCAGCATTATGGAAAGGGCGACTCGATGCGGTATGGACGCGTTGGTCGCGTCCTTGGGCGCTAGCAGCTTGGGGCTTTTTGACGATTGGTATCGCTCTTGGCTCTTGGTGGGCTTACTACGAGCTTGGCTGGGGCGGCTGGTGGTTTTGGGATCCCGTAGAAAACGCATCTTTGATGCCGTGGTTGGCAGGGCTTGCGCTGTTGCACTCGCTGGCGGTCACCGAAAAGCGCGGGGTCTTTAAAGCTTGGACTATTATGTTGGCTATTTTTTCCTTTGCGCTGAGTTTATTAGGGACGTTTTTGGTGCGCTCTGGGGTTATCACCTCCGTGCATTCGTTCGCCGCTGACCCGACTCGCGGTTTAGTGATTTTGGCGATTTTAGGTATTATCATCGGTGGCGGCCTATTGATGTTTGCGGTACGCGGTTGGCGCTTGACGGTTGAGAGCCAATATCAGCTGATATCGCGCGAATCGTTTTTGGTGATTAATAACGTCATTATTTTGATCTCAACTTTAGTAGTGCTTTTAGGCACGCTATATCCTATCATCGCTGACGCTTTCAATTTAGGCCAAGTCTCTGTAGGTCCTCCTTATTTTAACGCTTTGTTTGTTCCATTGACTTGGTTGCTGCTGATAGCGATGGGCATGGGCTCTAATATCCGCTGGAAAAAAGACAAACGGCCTTTATTAGGCGTGGGGATGGTCATTGCTGTCAGCAGTTTAGTGCTCGCAGCGATCATTGCCTACTTTGCTCATCCGTCCTCTATGCTCAATATCGGTGTGACGTTAGCAGTGAGCTTTTGGGTGCTTTTATGGATGGTGATTGATTTTAGAGATAAAACCAAAAACGCACCTAGTCTCTTTAAAGGTCTGCGTCAGCTGCGCCTGAGCTATTGGGGACAGCAAGTCGCCCATATCGGTGTGCTGATAGCGGTAATTGGGGTGGCGTTTACGACCAGTCTGAGCATCGAGCGCGATGTCGCGATGGCTGAAGGTGATACTGTCAATGTCCAAGGCTACGACTTTAATTTAGTGGACTTTCAAGAGATCAAAGCGAGTAACTTTGATGCCACACAAGCAACAGTGGCTGTCAGCAAAGACGGCCGAGCAGTGGCGACACTGACGCCAGAAAAGCGCACGTATATTATCAGTACCATGCCGACCACCGAGGCGGCGATTGATCCCAGCTTAATGCGTGATGTCTATGTAGCGCTTGGCGAGCCTATCGCTGAGGGCAGTAACGAATGGGCGTTACGTATCTATGTTAAGCCGCTGATTCGCTGGATTTGGCTTGGCGCGATTATTATGGCTTTAGGCGGGCTGCTGAGTATGCTCGATAAGCGCTACCGTATCAAAAAATCCAAAGGTGCTTTATTAGAAACCAGTAGTACCGACACCGTGCGTACGGTAGATACGGCAACGCTAGCAGCAAGTGCGAAGGAGAAGTAAGATGAAGAAAAAACAGTTAAAAATATGGTTTTTGATTCCGCTGCTGGTATTTATTGGGGTGCTTTATCTACTAGGCAACCAGCTAGGTAAGCCGACTGAAGTGGTGATGAATACTGCGCTTGAGCGCCCAGTACCTGCCTTTGAGCTGCCTTTATTATCAGATACTAGCCGTATTATGACGAACGATAATCTGCCTGATGAGCCTTTTTTGATGAATGTTTGGGGCTCTTGGTGCCCCACTTGCGTCGTTGAGCATCCTTTTTTGATGGAGCTTGAGGAGCGCGGTGTTAATTTAGTTGGCGTCAATTATAAAGATGAAATTGGTGACGCGCTGAGTTATCTAAACCGCGGCGGCGATCCTTTTTCGATGTCTATTCAAGACTTAACGGGTCAGTTTGCTTTAGATTTGGGTTTAACTGGCGCGCCTGAGACCTTTATAGTCGATGGTAATGGCATTATTCGTCAGCATATTATTGGTGAGATTAATGAAGCCAACTGGCAAGACCGTATCACTCCTTGCTTGATGGTACTCAATGAAGCCAATAAGACCAATGCGGTCCCTGAGGCCAGTCAAGTTGCGGAGGCTTGTCAATAATGACTCATATAATTCTGAAAGCCGCCAGTCTAATGCTCGCTTGTCTATTTAGCTTATCAAGCTACGCAGCTATTGATGTCTATGATTTTGACTCCACGCAGCAAGAAGCGCAGTATCGTGGCCTTATCGAAGAGCTGCGTTGCCCAAAATGCCAGAACCAAAACTTGGCAGGCTCTGACGCCCCTATTGCCCAAGACCTCAAGCAAAAGACCTTTGACTTGGTCAAAGAAGGGCGCAGCGATGATGAGATTCGCAGTTACATGCAAGAGCGCTATGGTGATTTTATCAGTTATAAGCCGCCAGTGCGTCCATCGACTTGGATTCTATGGTTCTTTCCGCCTTTATTGCTAATCGTGCTCATCGGCGGTTGGTTTTGGCAAAGTAAACGCCGACAGGCTGCTGCTCGCGGTCAAAGCCGAGTGAAGGTTGAGAGTACCGCTGCGGCGCTTACTCCAGCAGAAAAAGCAGAACTAGATCGTTTATTATCGCGTACCAGTGATAGTAACAGTACCAGTACTGATAGCACCGACCATGATATCTCAAGCCCAGAGGACAAAAAATGACCCTATTTTCTACTATCGGCTTATTTATTGCTCTAAGCTTATTTATGGCGCTGATTTTGGCGGTTATCGCTATTACTCCGTGGCTACGCGCTGCGCGTATCAAATCGAACCCAGTAGACAATCAGCTGCTCGATATCAACGTCGCGGTATTCCGTGAGCGTTTGGCGGAGCTAAAAATCGATAAAGACAGTGGAACGATTGACGACACTCATTATCAAAACCAAAAGCTTGAGCTTGAGCGTCAGTTGTTAGATGCGCAGCGAGAAGTCACTCCTATGGTTGCGCCAGGCATCAAAAGCCGTCTGATTGTGATGGTTTGGGTGCCAGTATTAGCCGCTATGGCGTATCTGTTGATCGGCAATCGTACCCCAGTATTCGAGCTATGGACGAGTGAGGACAAAGTCGGTCAAGTCGCTGATGATCTGTTGACCGGTAAAATTGATCAGCCGCCTGCTTGGGCGATTGAAGATGGCAGGCAGCTTATCAGCGCGATGCAGACCAACGTCTATCGCCACGCTGATGACCCAGATCGCTGGATGCGCTTATCAGAGCTGTTCTTATCACTAGAAGCGACGCCTTCTGCGATAGAAGCGCTGTCTCGAGCTTATCGCTTGTCGCCTGAAAACGAAGAGATTGCAACGAGTTACGCGCAGATTAGTTTCTTTGCCAATGAAGGCCGGCTTGATGCCAATATCCGTAGAGTACTGCAAGACGTGCTTGTCGATAACCCGCAGCACGAAGGCGCGCAGATGCTGATGGCCATGGGCGAGGCGCGTAGTAGTAACTTCGATGAAGCGCAAGGCTGGATCAGTCGTTTGCGAAACAGCATTGCTGCTAAGCCTGGCGATCATAGCCGAGCGCTTGCCAGCCTAGATGAGCTCAGCGCCAATATTAACGCGCAAAAAGCGCAAGCGGCGCAAGGTGTCGATGTTACGGTCGTGGTCAACTCAAGCTTATTGCCGCTAGTAAAAGGGGACGATGTGCTCTTTGTGGCGATACGTGATGTCAATGGCGGACCGCCTTTCGCTGCCAAGCGTCTACCCATATCGGTGATTAAGCAAGGCGAAGCCAATATCAGCTTGAGCGATCTGGACGCTATGATGCCTGAGCGCACTTTAGCCTCAGCTCGCGAGCAAAAAACGCAGCTGGCAGTCATTGCTCGTATTAGTCATAGTGGTAATGCAGTTGCTGAATCTGGAGATTTATCCGGTAATCCGGTGGTGATCAGCAGCGATCAAAACCAAGTCAATGTCGAGATTAATCAGCAAGTACCTTAAGCTAAATGGTCTTATGGTTAATACTTATGGTTATTACAAACAGCGTGTCAAAGCTCATTATTTTACGAGTCATTTTGGCACGCAATTGCTTTACATGAACAGTAAAGTCATAGCAACTTTGGCAATATAAGATAAAAAAACTTGAGCTTTATAAACCCACAAGGTAAGGTATGGCTTGCAATTCACCAATCCCTATGTTTTGTAATTTTTTAGAATTTCGAAAACCCATCTATTGAGGAGAAACGTATAATGATGCGTATTATTTTGCTAGGTCCCCCTGGCGCTGGTAAAGGCACCCAAGCCCAGTTCATCTCTAAAGAGTATGATATCCCGCAAATCTCCACAGGTGATATGCTACGCGCTGCGATCAAAGAAGGCACTGAGCTTGGTAAACAGGCCCAAGGCGTGATGAATGCAGGTGGTCTTGTTTCTGATGATCTCATCATCAACTTAGTGCAAGAACGTCTCGCTAAGCCTGATTGTGCCAATGGTTGCATATTAGATGGGTTCCCGCGCACCATTCCACAGGCGCAAGCGTTAGCGGAAGCGAATGTCGCCATCGATCATGTGATTGAGATTAGCGTTCCTGATGACGAAATCGTCAAGCGTCTATCTGGTCGTCGTCAGCATGCTGACTCAGGCCGTATCTATCATATTGACCATAATCCGCCAAAAGTTGAAGGCATCGATGACGTAACAGGTGAGCCGCTTATTCAGCGTCCAGATGATAAAGAAGAGACCATTCGTGAGCGTCTAGCCACTTATCATGAGCAAACCTCTGCTTTGGTCGGTTTTTATCAAGACAAAGCCAAAGAAGGCGCGGATACTCCTGATTACGATAAGTTTGACGGTACCCAAGCGATTGATGAAGTCAGAGAGCAAATCTTAGCCGCATTAAAAGACTAAACCGCTAGCAATAAGCTCATACTTGCTTATATCAGTGCATAAAAAAACCGCCTAACTTATGAGTTAGGCGGTTTTTATTTTACCGATTAATCGGTTTAAACGAGTCTATTTAATATAGGCTTACGCTTTACCTTGTGCGTCTACTTGAGCTTGCTCTTGGCTTTGGGCATAAGCTTGGTCAAAGTTGACCGGCGCTAGTAGCAACTGCGGGAAGCTACCACGAGTGACGATGTCGCTGATCACTTCACGCGCATAAGGGAACAAGACGTTAGGGCAGTACGCGCCTAAGATTTGTCCGATTTGGTCTTCTGGGATATCTTTTAATAAGAAAATACCGGCTTGGTGTACTTCGGCGATAAACGCTGGTGCTTCTGCGTTTTTGGCATTGACACTAACGGTTAGAGTCACTTGATAATGGTCGTCGTCTAACTTCTCAGCATTGCTTGATAGGTTGATATCTAGCTCCGGGTTCCACTCTTTGGTGAATACATCAGCGCCAGGTACTTCAAGCGACATATCTTTGACATAAATACGCTCTAACGCCAGTTGGGGTTGTGCTTGTTCTTCAGCCATGGTATTTCCTCTAAAAATTAATAAATTAGTCGTTCAAAATAATGCGAAGTTATGCCGTTTAACCTGCTAATAGCTCATCAAGCTTGCCTTGCTGATTGAGTTGATTAAGCTCATCAAAGCCGCCAATAAAAGTATCACCCACAAAGATCTGTGGTACGGTGCGGTAATTATTGGTTTTTTGCATCAAAGCACGGCGCTCATCGCTGCTGATATCATGCATACCAATCTCTTCATAGTCGACGCCTTTAGATTGTAATAATTGTTTGGCGTTTGTGCAATAGGGGCAGATTGGCGTGGTATATACTTTTACAGGAACCGTCATAATAAATCCTTATTTATAATAAATGAGTCGTTATGATGAATATCAGCTGCCATTATTGAGCAGTGTCGTTTTCATCGTCTTCAGTTATGAAGTGGGGCTCTCGGGTATAAATTCAAGCGGATAGCGATAAATGTAATAAAAGTTCACAATAACCGTGCTTGCTACTGTTATAAAAAAAGACATCATAGCTTTTTACGATAGCTATGATGTCTTAATATTTGGCGAATACATAATTGATAAATACAAAACTTGCTAAACCACAAATTTTGTATGATTAGTGTCTACTATTTACTGAGCTTCGGCTTAGCTTTGCCTTTTTTGGCTTGCGCATCTTTTGGGCTCACTAATGGCATACCAGCGCCTTGCCAACCGCCAACGCCGCCTTCTAGACGATAAACGTTGTCTTTGCCGATCATCTGTATCGCCGCACCCGCTTGCACGCCCATATCACAAATGATAATCACAGGCTGCTCGATTGCGCGGATTTCTTCTATACGATCTTTTATTTCAGTAAAAGGAATATTGCGGCTACCTTGAATATAGCCGGTCTCAAATTTCTTTTTGGTACGAATATCGATCAATTGCGCATTTTGCGAGTTGACCAGCATCCCAAGCGTGTTAGGAGATATTTTTTTGCCACTACGTTTATTTTCAATGGTAAAAAACAATATAGCTAATACCGCCAAAATACCAAATAAAAAAGGGTGATTGCCTACAAATTCAAGCGCACGATCCACAACAGACCTCCAAAAAATTAGGGCTCTAGCAGACTGCGAATACAGCCCAACCATATCGAACCAGGCGCTATTATACCGATAAGACTCGTTATAGTAAACGGCCGATCAGAGCAAACCCGCGCTAGTATGGCTTAGTGTCCGCCTCTTCTCGTAAAGTGACCAGATTCTCAACGCGGCGCTGCAAGACTTCCCCATCTGCTACCGCTTGCCATAGCGCGCAGCCTTTGGAGTTATGAGTATGCCGACAGTCGCGAAATTGACAATAGCCTGCTAGGGGAGCCAGCTCAATAAAGCCCGAGATAATATCTTCAGGGGTCAGATGCCAGATGCCATATTCGCGAATACCGGGCGTATCAACGATGCCGCCAGCAGTCAAATCAACAGGGTTAAAGGGTAATAGCCGACTGGTCGTCGTGGTGTGCTGACCCAATTGTGAGTTCTCAGAGATGACATTGACGCTTTGGGCAGACTCCGGCAGCAGCGCGTTGATAAGACTACTCTTGCCAACACCAGATTGACCGGCGAAAATAACAAGCTTATGATCGATATAGCTTTTGAGCTCACCGAGGCCTATTTGCTCGGCGCTCTCAGCGATATTTTCAGGGCAGTCAACAGAGGTCAGCACACTCTCATAGCCCAAAGCGGCGTATTGAGTGAGTAGCTCACGGGTGTCAGCATAGTCATCTTGAGCTAATAAGTCTGCTTTATTTAAGACCAGTAGCGGCTTTACACCAGCGTGATGACAAACGACTAAATAACGATCAATCAATGAAGGGGCAGCGGCTGGCAGCGGCGCAAAAACAATCGCCAAAATATCGACATTAGCGGCGACAGGTTTGAGCTTATGGTAACGATCTGGGCGCGAGACTAAAGAGGTGCGCGGCTTGACGGACTCAATACGTCCAAAGCCAGTATTAGAGTCAGCCGTCCAGCGTACTTGATCGCCAGCGGCGAGCATCGGCAGGTTGGTGCGTACATGACAGCGCCAAATGTCTCCAAGTGCAAGCTGTTGCCAAAAAGGCTCAGGGTCGTCGGGACCAATCTCTGGCGGCTCAGCAATAACGGCCGGTAAGCTGGTGACTTGCACCTCTAGCTGCTTACCGTAGTGCGCCATGACCACACCATCCATCAAGCTATCATCAATACTATCTTGACTCTCTAGTTGCTGCTTGTCTATGCGCCGAATCTGTTGTTTGGTGAGTTTGCGTTGCCGAATCAATGCCATGAGTGCTGCCTATAACGAAAATATTGCTCAGTGTAGCGCGAAAATTTGCTAACATACAGCTTAAGCTTAACAGGGGTTTTGTAACCTTGTAAACACCGTTGAAGCGAAAGAAATAACGAGATATTTTAAACCTTAATAATAGGACGCCTTATGAGTAGCGATGACCATCCCAATAAGATAAAAATTAAGAACCAAGGCAAAAAGGGGCTGGTCTGGATAGACCTTGAGATGACTGGGCTCGATACGCTCAATGATGAGATTATCGAGATTGCAACTGTGGTTACTGATGAGGATCTCAATGTGTTGGCTGAGGGGCCGGTATTTGCGATCAAAATATCGGATCAAAGGCTCAATCAGATGGACGAGTGGAATACCAAGCAGCATGGCCAATCAGGCTTAGTCGATCGGGTGCGCCGTAGCAAAGTAACACTAGCAGAAGCTGAAGCGGAAACGATTAAGTTTTTGAATAAATGGGTCGATAGTGGTAAGTCGCCGATGTGTGGTAATTCTATCTGCCAAGATAGACGTTTTTTGGCGCGCCAGATGCCGGAGCTTGAGCGCTTCTTTCACTATCGCAATTTAGATGTGTCGTCGGTCAAAGAGCTGTGCTTTCGCTGGCGTCCTGATATTTTAAAGAATTTTGAGAAGGGCGGTAGCCATTTAGCGTTAGATGATATTCGCGACTCTATCCGCGAGCTGAAGCACTATCGCCAGCACTTTTTTAAGTTGATGGAATAGTATAGGTTTTAACTTAGCAACTCTATTTTATAGCTATGATAATAAGAAAAAACCTCCAAGCCAGCGACTGACTTGGAGGTTTGTTTTATTCTAAATCGTGAAAACTACATATAGTTTTCGATGCCATCTATCATATCAAAAACTACATATAGTTTTCGATACTTGGGCATGAGCACATAAGATTCTTATCGCCATAAACATCATCGATACGACCGACGCTTGGCCAGAATTTGTGCGCGCGCACGTACGATAGCGGGAATGCCGCAACATCACGGCTATACGGATAGGACCACTCTTCATCAGTAATGACAGAGGCGGTATGCGGCGCGTTAACGACTGGGTTGTTCTCTAATGTCCAGCCATCTTCACTAGCTTTGGCTTTCATGATCTCAGCTTTGATAGATTTGAGCGCATTGATGAAACGATCTAGCTCCTCTTTAGACTCAGACTCAGTCGGCTCAATCATCAGCGTTCCGGCGACAGGGAAGCTCATCGTTGGCGCGTGGAAGCCATAATCCATCAAGCGCTTAGCGATATCGCTCTCAGTGATGCCGGTATCTTCTTTTAGCGGACGGATATCAATGATACATTCATGCGCCACTCGGCCATTTTTACCGGCATATAAGACCGGATAGTCAGACTTGAGCTGATCAGCAACGTAGTTGGCATTGAGCAGGGCCAGGTTGGTCGCCTCAAGCAAACCATCGCGGCCCATCATCGTAATATACATCCATGAAATCGGTAGGATGCTAGCTGAACCATACGGCGCTGCGGATACCGCTGAGCAAGCGTTTGGTGCATTATGTACTGGAACCACGGCATGGTTGGCTTTGAACGGTGCCAAATGCGCCTGCATACCGATAGGACCCATACCAGGGCCACCGCCGCCATGCGGAATACAAAAAGTCTTATGCAAGTTCATGTGCAGCACATCTGCGCCGACATCAGCAGGCTGCATAATAGCTACCTGCGCGTTCATGTTGGCGCCATCCATATAGACCTGACCACCATGCTTATGAATGAGGTCACAGATGTCACGGATACCTTCTTCAAAGACGCCATGGGTCGATGGATAGGTAATCATTAACGCGCCTAGATTGGCACTGTGCTCTTCACATTTTGCCGTTAAGTCATCGATATCGACGTTACCGTTGTCATCGGTTTTAACCACGACCACTTGCATGCCCATCATGATAGCGGTTGCTGGGTTGGTTCCGTGTGCTGACATAGGAATTAGGCAGATATTACGATTGGTCTCGCCTAAAGACTCATGGTAGCGGCGGATAGCTAATAGACCGGCGTATTCACCAGAGGCACCGGAGTTTGGCTGCATAGAGATATCATCGAAGCCGGTGATAGCTTTTAGCTGCTCTTGTAAGCTATCGATCATCTCAATGTAACCTGAGACTTGATCTAGCGGCGCAAAAGGATGCACATTGGCGAATTCAGGCCAAGTAATTGGCAGCATCTCGCTTGTGGCGTTCAGCTTCATCGTACAGCTGCCTAGCGCAATCATGCTGCGGTTCATCGCCAAATCTCTATCTTCTAAAGATTTTAGATAGCGTAGCACTTCGTGCTCAGTGTGGTGCGAGTTAAACACCGGATGGCTTAAGATATCATCGTTACGCAGATGCGTCTGATCTAGTGATACGCTAGCGGTTTCTGGTAGCTGATGAGAGGTATTGACAAACAACTGAGTCAATACTTTGAAGTCTTCTTCATCGCTGGTTTCACTAAAGGCGACGCTGATTTTAGTATCGTCAAAACGCCATAGGTTATAACCAATATTATCAGCGTTCTCAAAAATTTGGGTCGCTAGCTTTTCTGAACCACAATCAACGACAACAGTATCGAAGAACTGATCATGTACAACGCTAAGTTTATTTTCGCCATTAGCCTGTCTGATGACTTCTGCAAAGGCAGTGGCAAAAGCATGAATACGCGTTGCAATACGTTTGACACCGCTTGGACCATGATAGACAGCGTACATGCCAGCGAGGTTGGCGAGCAGGACTTGTGAGGTACAGATGTTGGAGTTGGCTTTTTCGCGGCGGATATGCTGCTCACGAGTCTGTAGTGCCATACGTAGCGCCGTGTTACCTTGCGCATCTTTTGAGACACCAATGATACGGCCCGGCGCTGAGCGTTTGGCTTTGTCAGAAAAAGCAAAGTAAGCGGCGTGTGGACCACCATAACCCATCGGAATACCGAAACGCTGCGTACTACCTAAAGCGACATCTGCGCCCATATCGGCAGGCGACTTTAGCAGCACAAGGCTCATGATATCGCTGACGACGCTGACATAGGTTTTCTTTTCTTTAACGGCGCTGATAACGTCGGTTAAATCCTGAACATCACCCTCTTTACCGACGTATTGGAAGATCGCACCGAAGTAATCGCCTGACTTGGCCAGCTCAAAGTCGCCAACGACCACGTCCCAACCAAAGTACTTAGCGCGAGTTTGGATAACGTCTAGCGTCTGCGGGTAGATACGCTCATCAACGAAAAACTGCGTTGACTTGCTTTTACTCATACGCTTAGACATCGCCATCGCTTCAGCTGCGGCCGTCGCTTCATCAAGTAGGGAGGCGCCCGCCATCTCAAGACCTGTCAGATCAATACAGACTTGCTGGAAGTTTAATAAAGCTTCTAGGCGGCCTTGGGCGATTTCGGCTTGATACGGCGTGTAAGCGGTGTACCAGCCTGGGTTCTCAAGCACGTTACGCTGAATGACCGCTGGCATACGTACAGGCGAGTAACCCTGCCCGATATAGCTCTTATTCACAGTGACGTTATCTGCCATCTTGCGCAATTTGGCAAGCGCTGCGTGCTCGCTCATCGCTAGCGGTAGATCAAGATCTTTATGCAAACGTACTGGCTCTGGCACCGTATCGTTAATAAAGCTTGCCATGTCTTGATAGCCAATGGCGCTCAACAGATCAGCTTGCTTGGTTTCGTTTGAGCCTAAGTGGCGATAGACGAATTCAGACTCATTAAATAAACCTTTAAAGGTATCGAACGTCGGTTTTTGAGAAGTGGTCATGACAGTCCTTATTAGCGTTTAAAGTAAGGGTAGAAAGATAAAGTCATTTATTACGCGACTTGTTGTTAGTAATTTAGTAGTAAAAGCGAGCTCAGCGTCGCAATATCGCTATGATCAATAATGCGACGTCATTTTATTAAACGTAATGTACAAATTGCTCTTGCTCGAAGCGAAACTGCGAACTGTAGATGCCGTTATCAGCGCGCTCACCGGCGCCTATCATCATAATGATGTGATGATCGTCGGTCAGCTTAAGTAGTCGCTTCATCGCCGGCTCATCGAAACCACCCATCGGACAGCTGTCAAATCCATGCGCCCTGAGAGCGAGCATGAGGTTTTCGGCGGCGAGGGCAGTATTGTTCGTCGCCCAGTTTTTGACATCGTCAAAGGTATAATAAGGCGTCTTGATAGGGCCTTTGACTTGTCTAAAGACTTTGGTTGCGCCCCATTTGGCAGCAGAGATGACATTGACAGGGCCGCGTAAGAAGTCTAGTGCAACCACTTTGGTATAGTAGTCTTTAACCTTTTTTGGCACTGGCTTATCTGGATATTCATCGAGGATTTGTGTGGCATGATCGTGCCAAATATCGGTACGTGCCACGACGGCTATCAAGCGCGCGGAAGTTTTCGCCGCGTTTTGATTCATGCAATTCTTAACGGCGCGTTTGCGCTTGTCTGGGCTGTCAATGACATAAAACTCCCACGGCTGTAAGTTACTCGAGTTCGGCGCTAGCATCGCCAAACGTAAGCAGTCAGCCATAACCTCATCAGGAATAGGCGTGTCAGTGAAGCGGCGCACTGAACGGCGCGACTCGACTACTTGAGTAAAAGCTTGTAGTTGAGGAGTATGCTCCGGCATGGCTAAGGTGTCTTTAGTAGAGTTGGCGCTTTTATTATCAGTACTCATGTCAAAGTCCGTGCAAGTGTCGTTAAAGTGGGCAAAATGCCTAAGTCCGGCATGTATAGATAAGATAGGGGTAGGCGTTCAAAACCTAAGCTGTATTATGATAAAACGTGATAACACGTAATATTTAGATAGTGCTTGCGTATACTATTTATCTAGTAGGTATTACGCAGCAGACTTATAAGCTCAAACGTACAAATGTATAAAAGGCTTAAAAATAAGGGCAGATATTGACCTCAGAGTCTACTGGTATAGAACCTACTGACACCAATACCTGCAAAACCTTTTATATAAGCTATGAGGGCTTAAGACTTACAGCTCGTTCTCATACTCTTCAGCACTTAGTAGCGCTTCATAGTCGTCCATATTGTCCGGCTTCATTCTAAAGAACCAACCTTCGCCATACGGGTCTGAGTTAATAATTTCCGGATCGTCTTCTAAGGCTTCGTTGATAGCGACGACTTCGCCTGAGATAGGGGCGTAGACATCCGAGGCAGCTTTGACAGATTCAACGACTGAGATCTCATCATCAACAGCGATAGTATCGCCAACATCAGGTAGCTCAACGAATACCACATCACCTAACAAGTCTTGGGCGTGGTCAGTGATACCGACAGTAACCGTGCCGTCGTCTTCTAAACGTAGCCATTCGTGGCTGGCGATATATTTTAGTTCTGCTGGGACATTACTCATAGTTCTCTCCTAAAGAGTAGCGGGTGGTTTATAATGAATGCAAACTTTATCATCAGATAAAGCGGATAGCTAAAGCTGACTGTAATATTATCAGTGATGGGACTGGCAAAACAAATAGTATTAGTCGAATTGCTGCTGACCGTTACGCACAAAAGGTAGCTTTAATACGCGTACATCGACAAACTTGCCTTTACCGCGCAAGTCGATCTGTACCGTATCTTCCTCTGAGAGGCTAGCGGGTACGCGAGCGATGGCAATAGAGTTTTTGAGACTAGGGGAAAAGGTACCACTAGTGATGACGCCGGTCTGCTCATTGTCAGTGCCTTGGTTAATGGTCACTTCCATACCTTCGCGCAGCACCCCGCGGCTAGTCATAAGCAGGCCAACTTGCTTCATCGCGGTATTATTCTCTTTTGCCTGCTTACGCTTACTGACTAAAGCGTCGCGGCCGACAAACTCACGCTCGTCTTTTAGCGCCAGCGTCCAGCCCATATTGCACTCGTAAGGACTGACATTGTCGTCCATATCATGACCATAAAGGTTCATACCCGCTTCCATACGTAGTGTATCGCGAGCGCCGAGGCCAGCAGGCTTAATACCATTATCTTTTAATAAGTCAAAAAAGACCGGCGCGTCATCACCGTGCATAATGACCTCAACGCCATCTTCACCGGTGTAGCCGGTGCGCGCAACGAACCAATCTTGGCCTTCGATATCGCTCAAATCCGCACCAACAAAAGGCTTAAGACCTGATAGCGTCTCTGACCAGCTTGGCTTGGCTTTGGCTAGTTTTTCAACCGCTTTTGGACCTTGTACCGCAATCATGGCAAGCTCTGGGCGT
Source organism: Psychrobacter sp. Ps3 (assembly GCF_022129275.1). NCBI lineage: Bacteria > Pseudomonadati > Pseudomonadota > Gammaproteobacteria > Moraxellales > Moraxellaceae > Psychrobacter > Psychrobacter sp. Ps3. The sequence continues at coordinate 19,670 of NZ_JADQAL010000028.1, read as the reverse complement.
TCTGTTAAAGTGACCTCAAACCCTTCAGCAACGTTATGGAACTGAGCGATATCTTTGTCGCGAGTGGCGGCGTTAGAGACGATGCGGTACTCAGTTTCGGCCTCATTCATTAGATAGACGATTAAATCATCAATAATACCGCCTTGCTCATTTAGCATCGGCGAGTACAGCGCTTTACCCACGGTTTTGAGTTTAGCAACATCATTCGCCAGCAGCTTTTGTAGCCAAGCTTTAGCATCAGCGCCGCTGATATCGACGACGACCATATGCGAGACGTCAAACATTCCAGCATCGGTACGCACCGCTTCGTGTTCTTCTATTTGTGAGCCGTAATGAATAGGTAGCTCCCAACCTGAAAAGTCCACCAACTTGCCGTCGCTATCGACGTGCGACTGATACAGAGGGGTGCGCTTAGGAGCTAAAGGTGTTGTAGAGTCAGTGTTTTGAGTATTAGAGTCAGTCATAACAAATCCTTGTAGTTACGCCGCCTCTACTATTTATCAGTCAAATCGTAAGTCAATAATAATCAAGCTAATGACTTTGATTACAGAGTTATCAAGGTCATTACTAGTGGATCTTAGGGTGAGCGATCCAATAATGACACTTTATTGATTAACTTTATTGATTAATAGTATAAAGGAAGCAAGTAAACCATAATGAGAGGTAACCATACCAACGACACCGTTGGCAATAAAAAGGGTGGCACAAAATAAAGCTACGCAAAAACACTAGCAGTGTCAATTGCATATAAGCCCTATCTGTCCTGTGACCTGAGATTTTCAATACGCTATTGAGTCCTCACTTTTATAGTGAAAAGGCAACAGCGTATTTTCTCCCCTTCGGTGGATGAAGCTCTATAAGTCTTCACCACTCTCCAGATTTGTTATGCCCAGTTGTGTGCTGTGATAATAGTTTGGATACTTAAGCTATTATCAAGTCGTAATAATAGGCATGAGTTTTTCAGTCCTTTTACCTGAGCGATTGGCAGGGTAGATGCGCCTTCGGTGGTCTTGTCATTGGTCATAGCTACAGGCTATTGCCATAATGATAAAACTCTCTCCTGAAAAACCCTTTTATTATGAAAGGTTACCCGCTGTTTTACAAGGCATCTTGGTGTTTAATTAAGCGTTTAATCAAAATTAATCATTTAACCGTCTTTTTTTGCTACGTTAAGAGGCTGATTGTCCTTTACAGATATTGTTTTAGGGTTAGCAGTGCGGTTGAGCTGCTATCAGCTCAGCGTTTCGCGCAATAAAACGTAAAGCCACTACAGATAATTAGTCAAATTATGCTAGGCTACAGCCATAACTTTGATAAATATTTTACAGATAGGTAATGGTTATGCATTGTGACATTTATAAATTCCCTAAACATCCAGATATGTACGTTTACATAGCGCGCCCTGATTACCCAGATGACACCGACGAGATCAAAGATTGGCTCAGTGTACTACCCAAAGACTTTCGGGCAGGGCTAGGCACGAGCAAGTTTGTGATGCATTTAGACCTTAGTAATACCAAGAAGCTTGCACGAGTCGATAAAGAGGAAGTGCTGGCTAAGCTACAAGAGAAAGGATATTTTGTACAGATGCCGCCTGCAGACGTGATGCGCCGGCAGGCCGAGATGCGCGCAAAAGAAGCGCAAGACAATAAGTATGATTAGAACATGTCGTACCTTCATAAGTCGTGATAAAATAGCCTTTTAACATAGTGCTTTTTAACATAGTGCTTTAGTGTAGTGTTTAAAGAATATTTTTAATGAAGGTTTTTAGCAAAGGTTTTTGACACCGGCTTTTAGCATAACTTTTTAACATAGTTCTTTAACATAGTTTCTTGATATAGTTTTTTAACAGAGTTTTTAACTTAGACGTCGTTTGACATCGGCATCACTAAACGTAGGTGATTGAATAAGCATGGATTGGTTGAAAGGTATTTTAAATTTTTTGCCACTTGAGCAGCTCAGCGATATTCTTGGTGAGATTGTGATTTGGTGGAGTCAGATGGTCAAAAACGTACCACCTGCCGACTTACCTATGTACGCTTATCTAGGCGGGACGGTCATCGTCTTGCTATTATGGATTTTGGTTGCACGCGTTTTGCCAAAGCCACTTGGTGGTATGATTTGGATGGTTATCTTTGCCGTACTATTAGCGCCCGGTACCGCGCTTGGCGAACAAGGCGAGATCGCGCCTGCTAGTATCGGCGTGATTTATGCACTATTGATGAAGGATACTGCCTCAGCGGTGAGTAACTCCCTGCCTATCTTAGTGGTGCTAGTGGTCGGTTTGTTTATCGGTTTTGTTTGGCAACTGATCCGCGGCGCTTTTGAGTCCAGTCTCGATAAGGCGCGGCGCAATAGTGCTGAAGACACCGAAGCTAATATGCAACTGGCATCAGGCAACTACTTAGAAAAAAAACATAGCGAGCCAGTACCGACCGCACAAACCGCACAAACAAACGACCTTGCAGCTGAGCCTAAAGCGTCTGATAGCCCTACCAAAAAGCCTGTGAAAGGATTTTATAGTAAAAAACCAAGTAATGAAGCGGCGTCGCACGTAGATAAAAAAGACTAATGGCAATACGCAGTAAACATTATTTTGGATGGTATTAGCATTAAAGAAAAGACACTATTTAGTGTCTTTTTTTCTTTCTATAACTTTTATATCCAAATTAGCTTGCTCAAATATACGGTTTTATATCCGTTTCATTGTTTGTTTTTTATAAGGCATAGACTATCGTAACTAAAAATTGCAAACCCATCAGTATTTTGGCATTAACACCGGTTATGCTAATCTTAAATTATTTATATTTCATGGCTTTTATTGCATGATAATGTCTAAATTTAGCATCTATCAAACGCCTTTATTTTCAACACATCCTAACCACTAATATTGAGATTTAATTTTATGGCAGACAATAACCAAAAGAACTTTACCGGTACCAATACTTATATTGCCACTGACGATCTACAGCTCGCCGTTAATGCGGCGATGACGCTACAAAAGCCACTGTTGATAAAGGGCGAGCCGGGCACAGGTAAGACCTTGCTCGCTGAAGAGGTAGCCGAGAGTCTAGGTATGCCGCTGATTACTTGGCATATTAAGTCCACGACCAAAGCTGAGCAAGGCTTGTATGAGTATGATGCAGTATCACGTCTGCGCGACTCGCAACTTGGCGATGATAAAGTCTATGATATCGGCAACTATATCAAGCCCGGTAAGCTGTGGGAGGCGTTTACGAGTGAGGAGCGTAGTGTGCTTCTTATTGATGAAGTCGATAAAGCCGATATCGAATTCCCTAATGACTTATTGCATGAGCTCGATAAAATGTCGTTTTATGTCTATGAGACGGGTGAGACCATCTCAGCTGAGCAGCGCCCAGTGGTCATCATTACCTCTAATAACGAAAAAGAGCTACCTGATGCGTTTTTGCGTCGCTGCTTCTTTCACTACATCGACTTTCCTGATGAGCAAACCATGCGTCAAATTATCGAGGTGCATTTCCCTAATATCCAAGAAAAGTTGGTCAATGATGCGCTCGATCTCTTTTATAAACTGCGCAATTTGCAAGGTCTTAAAAAGCCGCCTTCGACCTCTGAGTTGGTCGATTGGTTAACGCTATTGTTAGCTGACGACATGGCACAAGAAGAGCTCGAAGAAAACTTACGCGGCGAAAAATCTATTCCGCCGTTATATGGCGCGCTACTTAAGAACGAAGCTGACGTCAATTTATTACAGCGCTTTGCCAATATGATGCGCCGTTAATAACGAGCTTTGTAGGGCGTTTACGATAAACTCGTATGAGCCATTTTGCTAGCTAGGCCTGTCAATAAGTGAGAGACAATCATGTTTATAAAACTCTTTTATACGCTGCGAACTTACGGCGTACCCGTTACGACTCGCGAGCTGCTCGATCTCAATGCCGCGCTCGATAAAGGGCTGATGATGCAGCCGCATCCTGAGAGCTCAGCAGACTCAGAGTATGCAGAGCTGCAGACTTTTGCCAGTCGTGAGGACATGTATCGGCTGATAAGGCTTTGCATGGTCAAAGACGAGCGTCACTTTGATAAGTTCGATCGGGCGATGGCAGATTACTTCGAAGGCGTGGATAGCTTAGATATCGATGAGCTGATGAATAAGCTGACCGATATCCCCAAAGAGTGGCTCGATCTCAAGCTCGATCCCAAAAACCTAACCGATGAGCAGCGCCGTTTGTTAGATAAGTATGGCTCGTTAGAGGAGCTGATGAAAGCGCTAGAGGAGCGCCTAAAAGAGCAAAAAGAGCGTCATCAAGGCGGCAGTAAATGGGTCGGTACCGGTGGCAGCTCACCTTTTGGCGCTTATGGCGATCATCCCGAAGGCGTACGCGTCGGCGGTGAGTCGCGTAAAGGCAGTGCAGTCAAAGTCTGGGAGCAGCGTAAGTATCGTAACCTTGATGATGATAAACAGCTTGGCACGCGCCAGATCCAAATGGCGCTACGCAACTTGCGTCAGTTTGCACGTACTGGTAGCGAGGATGAGCTAGATATTCATGAGACCATTAAGCGTACCGCCAAAAAAGGCGTGCTCGATATTCATATGCAGCCTGAGCGCCGTAACCGCGTCAAAGTACTCATGCTATTCGATGTCGGCGGCAGTATGGATATCCATGTTGAAGCCTTAGAGAAGCTGTTTTCAGCGGCGAAAAATGAGTTTAAAACCTTAGAGTTTTTCTACTTCCATAACTGTCTGTATGACTATGTGTGGGAGGATAATAATCGCCGACATAGTAATCCTATGCCGACTTACGAGCTGCTTAATAAGTACGGGCGCGAGTACCGAGTGATATTTGTAGGGGACGCATCTATGTCACCGTATGAGCTGTTTTCAGTTGGCGGCAGCGTTGAGTATATGAACAACGAAGCGGGAGTAGTATGGCTAAAGCGTATGCTCGCGCACTTCGATAAAGTCGCTTGGCTTAACCCAGAAGAAGCCGCATTTTGGTCCTATACGCAAACCATCACTGAGATAAAACAGATCTTTGACAACCACATGTATCCGATGACTTTGCATGGGGTAGAGGATATGACCGCTTATTTGGCAAGGTAGTTTCTCGTCAAAAAGTATAGCCATAAACGTAATGGTATAAAGGTCGATATCCACAGATAGCGACCTTTTTTATCATTTAGAATATTTGTTGATATCATCGACTTTATTATTATTTGTTGCTAAAGTGATTTTTAGCGAGCAACGGATTGTGCTACTGCTGCCTTCGTTTTATATTGTCCTGTATGTGCCTTATTTCACCTGTTATTAATACTCGAGACGCTCATGATTTTCAAAAAACATCACATCGCAATCTTGCTACCTACGCTTATGGTTGTAGGCTGTGCTAGCCAAAAGCCTGCCACTCAGCCGACTAAGCCGGTACGCCAAGGTAATGTGCAAGTCACCCAAACGCAAACCATCACGGTTAAGCCAAAGCCAGTTGTCAGACCGCAAGTGGTAACGCCTGCACCAAAACCAAGCTATACTAGTTTCTCAGACTGGAAGTCAGACTTCAGTATGCGCGCGATATCTGCCGGCAAAAACCCTGCCGATATTCAGCGTTTATTAGCCTCAGCTAATCTCAATCAACAAGTCATCTCGCTAGACTCGAGCCAACCAGAATTTTCTAAAATGCCATGGGACTATGCCGACTCCGCCGTATCAAGTGGTAGAGTCAGTACTGGCCAGCGCAAGTTTAACGAGCAGCGTTCTTATTTATCTAGTCTCGAGTCGCGTTATGGTGTTCCGGCTGAGATAATAGCGGCGATTTGGGGTATGGAGTCGTCTTTTGGCGCAGTGACAGGTAACAGCTATATACCAAGCTCGCTTTCCAGCCTTGCCTATGATGGCCGCCGCCAAGCGTTTGCCGAAGAGCAGCTCTTAGCATTGGCTGACTTATTGCAGAGCGGTGATGTGTATTGGTCGCAGCTCGATGGCTCATGGGCTGGCGGCATGGGTGAGACGCAGTTCATCCCAAAGACTTGGCTCGATTATGGGGTGGATGGCGATTATAACGGTCATCGTAACCCGTGGTCTACCAAAGATGCGCTCGCCTCCACGGCCAATTATCTCAACGCTTCAGGGTGGGTACGCGGTCTGGCGCCGTTTTATGAAGCGACGCTTCCTGCCTCGTTCGATTACTCTTTAGTCGGCACGAAGCAAACAGCGGCAAGATGGGCGTCGATGGGTCTCGACACTATAGAAGATGTCAATCTAGATGCCAATACGATGATGGAGCTGTGGTTACCAGCCGGTAAGGATGGTCCAATCTTGCTGCTAAGCCCAAACTTCGATGTGATCAAAGTCTATAACAACTCTTCTAACTATGCATTGGGCGTGAGTCTACTTGGCAAAGCCATAACAGGTCAAAGTGGCCTACGCACATCATGGCCGCGATATGAGCGTCCGCTATCAACTGTACAAGTCAAAAATTTGCAGCGCCGTTTGACTAGCGCAGGCTACGATACCAAGGGCGCTGATGGTATCATCGGTACCAATACGCGCAAGGCTTTTCAGCGCTGGCAAGCGGCTAATGGGCAAACGCCAGATGGTTTTATCACCCAGCGTAGCGCGGTGTCTTTAAGTGGCTGGTGAGCGGATCTGATTATGCCTTTTTTTAAAAGTGACTATTGGCATAAATTGAAGTGGCATAAATTAAAGTGGCATAGATCAAAGCTTAACGATTAAATGTTTTTTATAAAATGAAGCAAAAGCTAAAAAGCATCCGAGTTAGGGTGCTTTTTTTGTAGAGTCTAAATGATTTGGGTTAAGTGCTTTTGGTTAGATGCTTTTGGTTAGGTGATAGTCTAAACGTAGGGCGCGTCAGGGCAATGTGCAGCCTCAATCTCATTATCTGTAGGCTGACGAGTGATAGTGATGGCGCTTTGCTGCTCAGGCTGCCAGTTGATAAGCTGCATATCAGCGAAGCTCTCAAGCCAGCCGCCCATGGGCCAGTGTTGCCACTTCTCATAAAAGCGATTGGCATTGACAACGATACTTGAGAGGTGATTGAGCGGCGGACGATAGACACTGTGCTGCTGATGATAGATGACATCGCAAGTCAAATAAAACTCAATATTTAGTTCGCGTGCCATAAAAGCAAAGTCCGTGTCTTCTGCGCCATAACCGACATAATGAGTATCAAAACCGCCAATCTTTTCAAATTGAGTACGGCTAATGGCAAAGCATAAACTCCAAAACGCGCCATAGTCTTGTGTACGCTCAATTGTTCTTTTCGCTCTGTTAGTTATCTTCGCGGACTCTAATTCTATACTGTCAGTGGATTCGGCAGCTTGTTCAACCGCCTGCTCAACCGCTTGTTCAACCGCTTGTGCAACAAGGTTATGACGATAAGGATTAGTCACCGCGAGAGCGTTTAGTTCAGCATTGCCCCAATCACCTTGTTGTAATTTACCAGACTCATTATCGGTTAGCGGACGCGTCAGATAGAGCGGCTGACCCATCAGCAGGGCACTGGGATGCGCGGCTAGCTTCGCGCTTAATTGCTTGGTAAAAGTCGTCGACACGATACAATCGACATCCAAAAATATCAGCTGCTCATAACTGGCTTTAGCTGCGCCAAGATTGCGGTTTCGGCCAATATCGAACCCTGTTTTTTCTATAGCGTCGTTTTCGTTGTCCGACAGCAGATCTCGTTGATTAGCCGCTGCTAAATCCCTCTCTTTACTGTCCGAAGTAGGGATTTGCACTATATTGAGTGGATACTCAGCTAAGCGCTTAGGGTCAGCATCATCGTTGACGATAATGATCTCAGCAGGCTGCACGCTACCATTAGCTAAACTACTAAGGAGGTTATAAAGGTGGCGATTACGACCATAGCAAGTGGTAATGACGCTGACATCGATAGTTTTAGGTCGAGGGTGGTTTGCTTGATTCATAGTTTATTTTTATTGTATTAATCATTTAGGAGTCATATCTAGCTTTGGTAATAACCAGTCCTGAAACCAGGGTTTAGTAGCCGGATACTCAATAAAGCTGTCCATCAAGGCTTGGGCCGCGGTTTTAGTGTTTGTTTCATCTACCGTATTGTTACTCACTCGGTTGCTGTCTGGCTTAGCAGATGAAGTGAGTAAACTGCCGAGACTAGGAGGGTTTTTTGACACGTCTACAAATTGTTGCCAACTCATCGCCCGCCCTTGTGCGATAAGCGCCTCTGCCATTACTTCTTGCTCACGATGTGGCCGCTCATCTGGTAGCACTACTAATGGCGTCTTGTGATGATAAGCTTGGGCGATAGCATTGAGTCCGCACGCCATTATCAACAGATCGCTATGCATAAGAAAAGGCGAGACATCGGTTACTTGCGCGGCGATATCAACATAGCTACGTTTGTTATCAGCGATTGGCCCAAGCGATATAATCAAGGCATCAGGGTGCATCTCTCGCAGTTTTGGCAGCTTAGCGTCAATCGCTTCATGGCCACCATAGCCTTTAATCACTGTAATAATCTTTGGGTTTTGTTCAGCTTTATCGGTTAGATTAAACTTTGTAGCAGGGTTTGAGCCATTATTATCGTCTTTGATTAGATCGGCTAGTGATACTATAAATGCATCATAAGAGATGGACTTGGCGCTCTTTTCAGGCAAAAAATCTAAGTATAAGGTTTTTTGTTGAAGCCAGTCGTCGGTCTCAGACGTCTCTAAGGCTTTCGGGTAGGGCGCAAGTAAGCCTAGGGCCCCGGCAAAAGCGTTGAGATGCGGATCGTCATCGCGAACACCTGCAAGCCTAACGTAAAGATAAGGCACGCTAGCGGCGCGGCAGAGCATAGCGACTTCAACGCTGACATCGATAATCATTAGATCGATGCTATGCTGCTGAATACCGTTAATAAGCTGCAGGCTACGAGTTTGGATATCGTGATTACCTATAGGAGAGTAATGCAGACTTGCCGGCTGCCAGTACTTGCCTGCACGGCCAGCCAAAATATCATCCTCTCGCTCATCCTCTGCATTAAGACGAATAATTTGGTCATTTTTGATAGTCGTAAAAGTATAAGCGTCTATGGTAAGGCTGGTAAAAACGATAAAGTTGTTACGTAAGCTGATAGGCATAAGCGCGGCTAGTTTATCCGCTTGTCGGCAATGACCTGAGCCGTGGTGATGAGCATAATAGCCAATGCGCATAAAAATTCCAAAGATTATATAAAGGTTTAGAGTAAAAATTAAACGACTCTTTCAACTTTTTGCTTCCTAGTTTCGTCTTTATTTTGAGTAGTCGTTTCACTTGGATTATCAGCACTATTTTGACGATTAATATTTGAAACAGTATTGCTAGCTTTAAAATTAGCGCTATCTGATACTAAAGGTTCTAGCGATAACGCTTGTCTATATAAATCGACATAGCCATCGACCATAGCCGCAACCGAACAAAACTGCTCAGCACGCGCACGACAAGCCGCTCTTGAGCGAGTCTTAATAGTATCAAAAGCTGCTACAAAGGCCTGTTCATTATACTTAGGGACAATAATACCTGTCTCATCGTTGATAATCTCTGCCGCAGCGCCTACGTTGAAGCCTATCACTGGCGTACCGCAGGCTAAGCTCTCAGCCAAAGTGAGGCCATATGGCTCATCCCAAGTACTCGTAAATAGCATGGCGGTTGCTTGACACAAATAGTCGTTGATTTGATCTTTGGTTAAGTGACCCACGTAAGTGAATAGCGCCTCGCCCTCTGCCTTATCGGCATCCGCTGCCAGTAGTGGCGCAACTTTGCTATCAAAATACTCTTGATTACTTTTGGGACCTGCGATAATCAAGCGTTTACCCGCTGCCTGACAGTATTGCATCGCTAAGTGGGTGCCTTTTTCGGGGCAAATACGCCCATACCAAAAATAAACCTCCTCGTTAATAGGCTCAATATTGGCTGTAAAAGAGTCGACATCGATACCGTTATAGACCACATGTGATGGCACAAACTCGTCAAACAGCTGCTGCTGATGAGCGCTGATTGAGGTAAATTGCGTGGCAGTGCCTTGCTGCAAGGTTAATAAAGCTAAGCGTATATGCGGAAAAATAGGCGTATGAAAGGTAGTAAAAAAACGCTTACCAAATGCTTGACCCGTTAGCATCGGTACGTGATACAGACTATGGTTATGGACGATATCAATCTCGCCGCGTTTGTCTCTGGCAATGATATCGCTAAGCGCCTGCTGATATACAAGATACTGATACATATCCTCACGGCTCATGCCGACAGAGTCGTGCTCATTGTCATAAACTAAAGTATCAAACTGTTCACGAGTCATGAGCGGCTGTAGGTTAGCCTGCGTTTGGCTGTCCTCATGAGCATAGAGCAGTACGTCATGACCGCGCGCGACTAGCTCATCACATAGTAGCTGAGTAATCATCTCCAAACCGCCAGCATAAGGCTGTGCAATCGGATAGAGCGAATGAGCGATGATAGCGATCTTTAGAGGCGCATGCATGAGCGGCGCAGAGCGAATCTGCATCGAAGCTTTAGGATGTGTCAGTGACATAATGTGTCCAGTAAAGGGCGATAAGGAGAATGTAAGTATTGTATTTATACCGGTATTATATTTATACCGGTTTAAACGTTCGTTATAGCTTTTATTATCAATAGCCGCACAAGCTGAATAAAAACAGCTAAGAGCTTGCGGCTTCTTTGTCCGTATAAGCTTTATTAATAGAGTGACGGCTCATAGCTGTTGATGGAATAGCTTTAGCCTTTGCTAATGAGGTAGCCGTTTTGCTTGGCTTACGCACAGCTTTACGCTGATTACGCGTTTTAAAATTAATAATTTGTCCCTCTATTCGCTGATAACGATAGTTGTCTAGCGCCACACTGGCAGCAAACACTTTTATCAAACAAATCACTAAAGCGGCTGCAAACAACACTGGCGAATAAAGCGGAGAAAAAGGCGCAACTAGTAGCAAAGTAGCCAAGTTAAGCGTCAATAGCAGTTTAGGTAGCGCCCTGATATTAGCTATAAAGGTCGAGCGAGAGGTACTACTATTAGCTTGTTTGGGCGTACAAATAAAAGGTTTATCACGGCCCCAAAGTACTGGCATCCACGATAAAGCGCCAAACTCCCAAAAATTCAGGTGCAGCAGCCAAGCTCGCGTTTGTTTTTTTAACGACTCATATCTTTGTAGAAGAGAGGCAGGCTTACTACTAGTTTGTTTAGCGCTATGTATTTGCTGATTAAGAGGGGCGCTATCATGACTATAAGCCCAAAAGCGTCTGCCTAGAAACAGCGCGTAGCTGGCAAAAACGGCATACAAAGGCGCGAGTAATAACTGAAAATTTGCTGCAAAATTAAGTAATAAAGCGCCAGTAACCATCAGGACACACGTTAGCTGCAACAAAATAAATAAGCCAGTGAAGTTGACCCAAGCGCTAAGCTGCGAGAGATGCGCTCTGATATAAGATAGGCGCTCAGAGTTTTGTTGAGCTTTAAAAGGTGTTTTCTCTGCTACCGACGCTTGCTTATCAGTAGCAAAATAAGAGCTCAGCACTTGCATATTGCCATAAATCCAGCGCTGTCTTTGACAGATAAGATCCGGCAAAGTATTTGGCAACAGACCTGTCGCTATCACTTTAGGGATAAACTGACTCTTCAGCCCTTGCCGGTGCATTAAGACGCCCATTTGTGCATCTTCAGTAATAGACGCGCCAGACCAGCCGCCTAGTTGGGTAAGGGCTTGCCTGCGAATAACTGCAAAAGTACCCGTCGATAACGCGCGCTGACGGTTGAAAGGGCGGTACAGATGATAATTAAAATAATGGTTTAATTCGCTATGCACATCTATTAGGCCTTTATCGCGATAAAACTGCGGGAACTGCAACAAAGCATGAGTAGGATAGTCTACTATTGCTTGAGCGATGGCTTTTCTAGCATGAGGGAGCGCTTGATAATCACTATCGACTACCACAATATGACTACAGCTTGCGTCCATCAACTCTAGCGCTAAGTTCAGCGCTCCTGATTTAAAATTAGCGACTTTATCCACATGATAAAAACGTACTTTAAGCTCACTTGCCAAACTGGCGCAATAAGCGGCCAAAGGCTCGTACAAGGCTTTATCTGTATGGTTGTTATCGATAATGAGAATCTCGTCATTAGCGGACTTAATGGCTAGCAAAGACTCAATAGTCGCTGTGACAACCTCAAACGGTTCAGCACGAGTCATAATCTGAAAACTTAAACTAGCCGTATCCTCATTGTCCAAACCTTCAGCATAAGAGCTGCGGCTTGAATGATAAATAGTGAAATTAGGCGCAAAAGCAGTCACTTTATTAACGGTCATGATCTATCCTTGAGCATCTACGTAATTCATGGCTAATAGGGTTAAGTATTGATAATTATAATTTTAAAGTTATTTTTATAATTTTAGGCGTCAGTCATGTAAGAACAGAGCTATTAATAGTAAAGCTATGCTCAGTTATAAAGTCATAATAATATGGTTTAATAGCTCAAATTAGACAAGAATTGTCGTAAAAATAGCCTAAGTGTAACGGTGAGTAATTTAGGTAAGAAAGTGTTAGCTATTAGGTGGTTAGCGTCCAGATTAATTGCTGTATCGTCTTCTACTGATTTCTAGCACCTGCATTTAGCCAGCAGACAGGTTTTACGATTCAGAGTCATATTTGTTTACTCTAATGTATAGCTGGCGAGTAAAGTGTTATAGTCGGACCAAGCTAACATGAACGTATATTCACTTAGTGCTTTGCCTAAATGAGCATAAGCAGAATTTTATAGAGTTCATTAAAAAGCATAATGTTTTGATAAGGATAAGATGATGGGATTATTAGTAGAAGGACAGTGGCAAGACCAGTGGTATGACACGGATGCTACTGGCGGCCGCTTTAAACGCGAAGAGTCGGGCTTTCGCAATTGGGTAACCAAAGACGGTAGCGCAGGCCCAACAGGAAAGGGCGGCTTTAAGGCTGAGCCAAACCGTTATCATTTATATGTGTCTTTAGCTTGTCCTTGGGCGCATCGCACGACTATCTATCGTAAGCTCAAAGGGCTTGAGGATATGATATCGCTATCGGTAGTGCATCCGTTTATGCGCGATTACGGCTGGACCTTTAAAGACGGCGACGGCGTTATTCAAGATCCGATCAACCATGCCAATTATATGTATGAGGTGTATATCGCAGCAAAATCTGACTATACCGGCCGCGTGACAGTCCCTGTATTGTGGGACAAAAAAACCCATACTATCGTCAGTAATGAGTCCTCTGAGATCATCCGTATGTTCAACTCCGCCTTTGATGAAGTCGGGGCAACACCGCTTAATTTACTACCAGATGATCTAAAAAACGAGATTGATGAGATTAATGAGCAGGTCTATTCATCAGTCAATAATGGCGTCTACAAAACAGGCTTTGCGACAACGCAAGAGGCTTATGAAGAGGCGGTAACCGAGTTGTTTGACGGCCTTGATAAATTAGAGGCGCGTCTGGCAACGAGCCGTTATTTAGTAGGCGATAGACTTACTGAGGCCGATTGGCGACTATTTACCACTTTGGTAAGATTTGATGCGGTTTATGTCGGTCATTTTAAATGTAATATTCGCCGTATTATTGATTATCCTAACCTTTGGAATTATCTCAAAGAGCTATATCAAGTGCCCGGTATCAGCGAGACTGTCAATATGGAACACATTAAGGCGCACTACTATACCAGTCATGACACTATCAATCCGACTGAGATCATACCACTTGGCCCAGTTATTGACTTTAACGAGCCGCATAACCGTGAGCAAATCAGTGATTAAATGCTAATTTTACTTGAATGATCTTTATAAACCATCCGCTAAAACTCTATAGTTTTAGCGGATGGTTTACTTTGAATTATCACAGGTAAAGAGCAGTGTAAAGACAAGGTATTAGCTGATTTGAAATTCTGAAGAGATTTTTGCAACTATAAATAGGAGTTATCTGATGAGCGAAGCTATTAATCCACAAGACATTGATCCACAAGACATACAACACAAATTTGAGCGTTGGTCTGCTCTACAGTCAAAGTTATTACAGGCGCAGCAAGATTGGAGAGAGGCAGAAGCGCTACTGTCTGAGGTACAAGAGTATTATTTAAGTCCGCAGTGGATGCAAGATCGCAAGGCTAATGTCACGATTAAGCACTCTGGTGAGGCTCATTCTATCTTTAGCGAAGACGGTATTTGGAATGCGATGACAGAGCATCAAGAGCAGGCGATTACTTGGATGCGCTTAGGGTTGGACGCTATCGACAAGTAAATCAAGGCGTTAGCACTTAGTGATTATCGGCCTGCGCGTTTGTTAGTGTTTATCAGATAAACGCCGCTTTACAAACCAGCCAATAATAATGACAACGATAAGGATGCCAATACCTGTCGAGTAAGGTGCGAGCGTTGATTCAATAACCTCGTAGTTTTGGCCCATATAGTAACCCGCGAGCGTCAGACCTGTCGTCCAAATGCTCGCACCAAGTGCGGAGAGTCCCAAAAACGGTAGCATCGGCATATTATTCATACCGGCAGGAATCGAGATGAACGAGCGGATACCAGGCACCATACGACCAAAGAATACCGCTTTTTTACCGTGCTTATCGAACCATTCATTGGTAGCTTTGATATCGTCAGGTTTTACAAAAACAAATTTGCCATATTTTTTGGTTAAGGCTATCAAGCGCTCTTCATTAAACACGCGGCCTAAATAGTACAGTGGTAACGCACCAAGTACCGCGCCAAGCGTCCCTGCTAGTATGGCAAGTATGAGATTAAGCTCACCATTTGAGGCGGCAAACCCAGCAGCAGGCATAATGACCTCAGAGGGAATAGGCGGAAAGACGTTTTCGGCAAACATGGCAAAGATAATGCCAAAGTAGCCAAACTTCGCCGTGATAGAGAGTACCCAGTCACTGATTTGACCCATAAAAAACCTTTAAAATAGAATGAACAATACTGCTGCTAAACCGAATCTTTAGGCAAAAGATACTAGATCATCAGTGGTTTTTCAATTTAGAAGGTTTTACGCGCTGTGCAAGTTTCGTTAACGTATATCTAAATCATCAGCGTAGGCAAATAGCGCCGGCGCGCCGCCAGTATGCCAAAATAAGACGTTATCGGTTGCTTTGATTTGCTCGGTGCGTATCATATCGACGAGTCCGCCCATCGCGCGTCCCGTATAAACAGGGTCCAGCAAAATACCTTCGTTTTGCGCAGTCAATGCAATCGCTTCTTTTTCAAGCACGCCGATCACCCCATAACCGTCGCCAACATAATCAGAGTTGAGTATCAGATCGTCCGCAGTGAACTGATAATCGGCTGCAATCAACTGCGCTGTGCTGTTGGCTAGGCTCACGATATGCTCATTAAAAGGCACTTTATCCATCTCACCTTTATCAATATTGATGCCGACTATTTGACTATGAGTCTGCAGTATTTTATTGCCAAGCATTAAGCCGGCATGAGTCGCCCCAGAGCTAGAAGCGAAGATAATATGGCTAAAATCTATCTTTAACGCCTCACGCTGCGCGTTAAGCTCTTTGTACGCCTCGATAAAGGCCAGCGCACCTAACTCATTTGAGCCGCCGTAAGGAATGACATAAGGCTTTTTGCCCTCAGCTTTTAACTGTGCCACGAGGGCTGGAATGTCTTCCCCCTTACGGTTCTCGCCTGCCCAGTGGATATGGCAGCCGTAGACTTTATCGAGTAGTAGATTACCTTGCGGCTGCTCGGGCTCTTCGCCGCCTAAGACGAGATGACACTCAAGCCCGAGGCTTGCTGCGGCTCCTGCGGTTTGCCGGCAATGATTGGACTGAATAGCGCCTGCGGTAATCACCGTATCCGCGCCTTTGGCTAACGCATCACCCATGATGTATTCAAGCTTACGCGTTTTATTACCGCCGAGCGCGAGTCCCGTATTGTCATCGCGCTTCATATAGATATTGGGGCCGCCAAGCGTTTTGCTTAAACGTGTCAATTCAATCAAGGGCGTAGGGAAGTAGCCTAGCGACGCTTTAGGTAAGGTGTCATTCATAAGGTAATTAGTCCGTTTTCTTAGTGAATATCAATTTATTTTGAAGCAAAAAAAATCCTCATTCAACATTAAGCTTGAATGAGGGTTGGATATTGTCTAACGCTATTACAATGGGGCTACTGAGATTTAGAAATGCACTTTTACTAAAGCACTAGGTACGCTTTGATTGACGCCATCCAAACCAAATTTATTACGCCAGTAACTGTATTCCAAACCCACTTCAATACGGTTATCGATGCCTAGCGCCTCTTGCAAATTGTACTTAATTTGCGGATTAATATGTAGCTGATCTTCTAAATCATCATTGTTAAATGAGTAATCAATATAGCCATCAACGACGAAGTTGTTTTTCTCCCAGCCATAAGTCAAAGTAATTTGCTGATCATCAGCGTCATTAGGGCCTGAGTTGTTATTGAATACATGATACAAGGAAGCGGAAGCGTATTTCATACCTTCGATAGGCACATCGAGATCCGCACCGACTCCAACCAGATAGTTGTCTTGGCTAAAGCCGCTAGAGTTGGAGCCAAACTCGTATTGAGCGGCAAAATTGACTTGTTTGACAAAGCTATCATTAAAGGTTGCGACTTTAAATTTAGGCGCAAGCTCGCCATAGATGTCTTTGGCTCGGCTTTTCTCATTATCGCTCGCGCCTTGCAAGCGATCAACGAAGAAAAACACGCCGCCCCAAGTATGCGCAGAGGCATGCTCAAGCGTGAGCGTAGTCAGCTCGCCATCTTTTGCTAGCTCATAATCCTCACCGTATAGCAGTGAAACGCTAGTATCTGAAAACAGCACTTTAGCCTGCGCATTGCTAATCGCTCCTAGTGCTAGTGTAGCGATAAAAGCCGTGGCTAATGGTTTGGTAACAGAGCGTTTAATATTTAGGCAAGGTTTTTTGATCTCGGTCACAGAGGTTGATGCAATTGAGAGAGGATGACGCACAGTAATACTCCTTTATGTACAGTCGTAGGCGAAACATAGTTAACTATCGAAAACAGGCTTAACTTATAATAACGGCGTTCATTGAAAGCTGATCCTTAGCTCTAAATGCAAAGTTTTTTACTTTCGCTGTAGCCGTTTATAAAGGGAAATGCCTAGTAGGGTAATCACGTGAATCACAGTTGATTGAGGCGTCACGTGGTTACTTATTGCAATATTTATTAACAATCTGAAACAGTTAAGCACGTTCTAAAGGCGCTGACAATAGAAAATTAGCGAACAAAATCAGCTATATAGTCAGTATTTAACGAAAGAGTTCACTAAGTTTATGATTTATAAAGAATAACTGACCAAATGGTCAGCTTTGCTTTTTTGTAAATGAAACAGAGCATTTAGGAAGAGAAGGGGTATTTGGGTCTTTTTGATCATTAACGATAATAAATAGTTCGCTGTACGGATGTGAAAGATAATCCATCTAACCAAAGTAGAAACCCCAAACAGATCACTGTTTGAGGTTGAAAATACTTAAACTTTACACCGTTAACGCTAAAACTTTAAGACTTTCGCGCTTGTATCAGATCGACAATAAGCGCCTTTAATAAGCTGATCGCCATTAAGATAATAATAAACGAGAAGGGCACCGCCGCGATAATCATGGCAGAAGTAATGGCATCTAGTCCACCTGCGAGAAGTAATGCAGCAATCACCGCGGTCAAAGCGACAATCCAAATAAGAATATGCTTGGCTCTATTCTTAATGTTGATCTTACCTGCCGCATTGATGAGATTAATCACTAATATCGCTGAATCGGCTGAGGTGACCAAATAAGTAAGCAAGAGGACCACAACCATCGCGGAGACGCCGATAGCAATCGCTGGCTGCAGTATAAAGCCTATAATCTCAAATAGCTGAGCGGTTAAGCCTGAGTCGAATATCTGACCTCCTGCGACGCCGCTGAGCTCCAAATCGATACCCGTACCACCGATTAAAGTGAACCAAATAAATAGCGTCAGACTAGGCGCGACGATACCTATCAGGCCAAACTCACGAATAGTACGGTTTTTAGAGATGCGCGCTAAGAACATACCGACAAATGGCGCAAATGCAATCCACCATGCCCAATAAAAAATAGACCAACTGGTCTGCCAACTGCCAAGCTCTGTATTTGGATCCCAAACCGTAAACATCATCGCCGGTAGATTGACGATATAGTTAAAAATACCTTTACCGAGCATCTCTAAGGCAAACATCGTCGCGCCAAAGATCAAGAAGAAAGCCAGTAATAAGATCGACAATACCATATTAATATTACTGAGCCATTTCACCCCGCGTCCCACTCCCGATAGCGCAGAAGCAGTCGATAGACACATCACGATAAATAACGATAACAGCAGCGCGCCAGTGGTCGGTTCAGGACTCGCCGTGTTAGTCACTAGCCACTCAGCTCCGGTAATGCTGTATAAGCCTGAAGCAAAGGTGCTCAATCCCACTCCAATAGTTTGCGAGATACCAAAGATAGTGGCAATCACCGCTGAGATATCGATGATATCGCCAAGCTTGCCCTCTAAGTGCTTACCAAACAGTGGTGTGAGAGCAGAGCGCATCGTTAGTGGTAAGCCGCGTGCATAACTAAAAAACGCCAAGCAGATACCGACTAAACTATAAGTCGCCCAGACACTAATACCCCAATGCAAAAAAGAGTAACGGTAAGCGGCAGATAATGCCTCCTCGCTTCTGGGTAGCACCACACCATCAATAGGCGCTATCGTGTTGGCCGCAATTTGCTCTTGATAAACAGCAAAGACATCCGCCCCTTCAGGCAGCCTAATACCGTTATTACTTAGCGTTGCCATAATCAAGTCTTTTGACATGATAGTCTCAGGGTTACTGGACAGATGCCAAAGCGGCTCGGCGGCGCTATAGGTCAATACCCCGATACCAATGCCGGCCCCAAAGATCATTGAAAACCATGAGAAGTTTGAAAATTCAGGTTTTGCATTGGGATCATTTCCAAGCTTAGTGCGCCCAAACGAGGGCCATAATATGACGGTCAGGCAGACAATGATGTAGAAGGAAACGGCATAAATATAATAGCCACTAAGATTAGCATAAGACCAGTTTTTTATAGCACTGAGGACGATACCGGAGCGCTCGATATCACTTAATATCCAAATTACAACTAAAGATATCAGTAGTAGAGCGCTCAGGGCCACAAAGCGATTAAGACCCTCAAAAAATCCTGAGTCCTGAGTCTTTATATGCAGATGTTTTAACGGAGGGCGAAAAGCCATAGCGTTTCCTTGACTTGCGATAATAGCTACCGCAGGGTTTGATAATTATAAAAAAGAGCAATCAGTGGTTGCCATATGAGTAGTTGTTATGAGTAGCTTTTTTAGTACTACTGAATACTCATAGTAGATGGGTCACGATTGACTAGAAGGGGTGCTTTGAACCAGTACGTTTAGGTACTAATAGCAAAGCTCTAAGAGGGGTAGTGATGTAATAATAGCGATAATATTTATCGAAACAGAAGGCGTCTCTATTACGATGAGTACGCCTCGTTTATAATGCGTCAAAGCCTAAAAACAAAAAAACCTCAAGTAAACTAATACTTGAGGCGAAACTTGCTTAAACTTAACCGTTTAAATTCGTTTTAAATATGGCGCAGCGGACGGGACTCGAACCCGCGACCCCC